>NZ_BMOF01000003.1 GCF_014646935.1 Calditerricola satsumensis
TGGAAATTGACGAGAAGTGGGCGAGCGGCAAAAAGTATTTGGACATGACCGAGTACTTGGAATGGCGTGCTGCTCAGGAGGCCGAATCGTCTGCGAAGGTGGTGCGGGTTAGCTAGGCCCATTCCCTTACCAACTGTATGGAATTTCTTGGGCTAAGCCCATTCGAACCGAGGGGCAATTTTACACAGAGATTTGGACTTGATCGGCGCGGCAGATGAGAACAGGTGCGTGGTCGAAAGCAAAACGGAGTTCCCGATGGGGAACCCCGTTTTCCGATGGCAACGTCATTTTTTCATTGTGACCGCAAATTCCCATATAGAAGTAACCAAAAGGATAATACTCGCTATAAAAAGAGTTAATGGTAAAAATTCCTTTGAATAGATTTCAGAGAATATCCCCAATGCGATAGCTATGAGGAAAGCAGAACCCGTAGCAATATAGTATTCTTTTTGTTCCCATAGAGCTTTGGCGTTAGGGTTTAACTCAAAAGTTAATGAAAAGAACGATGCGGCTAAAATTAATGTAATAAGTGATGGTATATAGAGAAGAACAGATTCGATGGGGATCTGGGAGACGAACAGAGCGATTATTATGTACGGGATTAGAAACAAGAGGCAGATCAACATGTAACAAAAAATATATTTACTGTATTTTTTAATCTTCCCCGATAATAACCAATAAGATGTTGCAGAAGCAATGATAAGAGGCAAAAACATTGATCTTCTAAATTTGTCTATCCGTTTTTCTATTGGGATAGACAAGAGGTCATGGCCAGCAAAAAAGCCCCACACACTCAAGGCAAAGAAGACCAAGAAAAAAAGGATGGCGTGGCGAAAAATTTTACCGCCCATAAGCATGCCACCCCTTGATAAAACCTTTGGTAAACTTATAAAGATCTTCGACCAAGAAGTAAGTTGAAACTACAGGAATAAAACGTTTTGCAATGAAGGTACCAGTTTTTCCAGCGGAGATCAATCCTGTTTTTACTGCTTTCGAATAGGCTTCAGCTTTAGGCATTGTCACATCTTTTGCTAAGTCCTTATATCCATAATCTCCCCATGTTTCTTTCGCAGCGCTTTTTAATGCGTATTCAATTTTATTTAACATACTCATCGAAAATTCTCCCTTCTGAGAATAGATTTTCAGAGGTAGTTCCATAACCAACTCGATTATACGGAGAAATGTGGAAGTATGAACGATACAGTTCTTTACCCGTTAATAGGTACATGCCAAAGGACCCCGATTTCCGTCGGACATATGCTACAGCCATCTTCCTCTCATGCCGCGCACAGCGCATCCCACGCCTTCGCGTCCACATCCGGCAGCACGCGCGAGTGCAGGGCCGCCTTGGCCATGCCGGCAAGGAGGGGTCGCTCGCGGTGATGCCGCGCCAGCTCGTCCTGCGCCCGCGCTGTCCACTGGGCCCACGCCGCCGAGATGAGCAGTGCATCGCTCCGCGTTATGATCGGTTTCTTCTGGTACACAGGCGTCGGTAAACCAATCCCGCGAGTCGATAAACAAATACCGCGAGAATCAGCCAAGAGATAACATTCAGTACCCAGCGAGGTGAGTACTCGGTTAGGAGCCCCCAAATGCTAGATAGCACGATCAGTATTGGAATGGATACCAGAATACCAAGGATAACCCCAATTGTTATGTTTGTCACGTGCTTGATTTTTTCACCAAAAATTCACCTTCGCTTACAAGCGGATATCCACGATATAGGGCCCGGGCGCGAAAGGACTCTTGTTGTACAGCCTTAAGTCGGAAACGGTAAAGGAGTGAGACACACCCGGAGGGATCACCTTTACGGTCCACTTTCCGTATTTTTTGCCATCAATCGATTGGATCAAGGCAAATTTGACCGCGCTCCAACAGTACCGGGATGGACGGCTCTTGTTTGTAGGTTCAACGGGAATTGCAATTGTACAAACCCGTCGATTTTCTGGATTGTACCACTCCATCCGAATGGTCGTTGGGGCAATGATGTTGGTGATCTCACACCAGACGACAATTTGTTCATCGAACGGAGAAAACCACGTTTTCACCTGTACGGGTCGACAGTGGGTATCCAATTGCGTACAGGAACAGATTTCAAGGATTTGCATCAAGAATACCCGCCGCCAATCAGTTTATGCAAACCGTTTTCAATCTTTGTAATTCCATTGTCAATTGCCTTGCCTACCTTTGTATTATCAAACCATTTCTCGACCGAGGCGAGTTTTTGAGCTACAGTAAGAGCGACCTTGCCGCCAATCCAGCCTTCAACTGCTCCCTTGGCAGCACCAGCAACGGTTTTGGGGAGCACCTTCCGTTCTAGCATCGTAAAACCAGAAGTGGCTGCTTTGTAAGCTGCTGCACCACGCCCTACGGCACCAAGTGGAATGGATACGAGATTGGTCAAGGTGTTCTCCCGTAAGTCGTTTGCAACGGACCTCACCACATGATGGGCTGCACGTTGAATGGCGTTCATCCTTCAAAGATTCCTTTCTTTGTCAAAGTAATTGTGCAATTTCATTCTCTGTGTTTCCATGCGCAATGGCAAGGAGGGGATTTTGTAAGATTCAGTCGAATGCTGTCGAACAACCCAGTGGTTGCTCGTAAAGAGCTTCCCCAAACAAAGAAGAAGGTTCCTCGCCGGAGCGGAGGAACCGCTTTTCCATTCTTGATCGATTCGGGTGTAGCTTCCGTGCCGGTTGTTATCCCGGCTCCTTCACCCACACCCGTACCGCCTCTTCCCGGCGCGTGTAGCCAAGCCGGTCGGCCAGCTCGAGGAGCGGGATGAGGGTTTTGCGGGACAGGCCGAGGACGTCGCGCGCCTTCTGAATGGTAAACCGCCCTTCTTTGCCGGTGGCGTTCCACAGCGCGCGCAGGGCGTTCTGCACTGCCGCCGACGGGACGATGCGGTCGTCGTCCAATGGCTGGGCTTGTCCGGATGCCAGGAGGTAGGTGCGCAGGTCCTCGGCGTCGCGCTCGGCCAGGTGATGGGCCTGGCACAGCGCGCGCCAGTCGGGCGCATGGAGACCGGCCTGCTCCCATTCCGCCAGCAGGCCGTCGACAAGCGGCTTGAGCCGCTCGGGCACGTGCGGCGCAAAGGAGGCCAGGGCGACGAGGTCGCCGCCCTTGCGCAGCCAGCCCTCCTCTTCCCATGCCGCGCACAGCGCATCCCACGCCTTCGCGTCCACATCCGGCAGCACGCGCGAGTGCAGGGCCGCCTTGGCCATGCCGGCAAGGAGGGATCGCTCGCGGTGATGCCGCGCCAGCTCGTCCTGAGCCCGCGCTGTCCACTGGGCCCACGCCGCTGCGGAAACGAGCAGCGCATCGCCCCGCTGGCTCGATACGGCCAGCACGTGCACCTGCCCGTCGGCGGCGAGGCGCGCGGCATGGCTTTGCAGCATGTCGAGAGGGAGGTTGAGCCGGCTGGCCGCCTCCCGCGCCGGAAGGGCTCCCGCTTCGTCAAGGAGCCACACCAGCTGCTGGGCCGGGTCGCCCTGCCGCTTTCTCTCCAGCAAGGCGACCGTGGCCGGGCCGAAGCGGTGTTTGGGCGCGTGCGGATCGAGGACCTCTCCACCGCCGAGGGTGAGCGGCGGGGAGGGGCGACGCAGGATGAACCGGTCGCCGCGGGCCGTCACCACCGGCTCGTCCAGCACGAGCTGGCAGAGCACCTCGTCGCCGGGCCGGGCCGCGTTGCGGTCGAAAAAGACGACCCGTCCCATGACGTCGGCCGTCCCCACGAACAGGCGGATGGGGCCGCGCTGCTTGAGCGGCGCGGCGTCAGGAAGGAGGCGCAGGACCACGTCGAGGCGTTCGGTGGGCTCAAACGCCCCCGGCGTGGCGACGACATCGCCGCGGCGCACCTCGGCCGCCTCGATGCCCGCCAGGTTAAGGGCCGTGCGCTGGCCGGCAACGGCAGCTTCTTGTGGTTCACCGTGGACGTGAATGCCCCGCACGCGCACGCGCCGGCCCTGCGGCAGCACGACCAGTTCGTCGCCGGGGCGCACGGTGCCCTGGAAGAGCGTCCCCGTGACGACGGTGCCGAACCCCTTGCGCGCAAAGGCGCGGTCGACGGGGAGGCGCGCCGGACCGTGCAGCGGGCGGTTCGGCGGCGCGTCCAAAACGGCGTCGAGGGCGGCGAGGAGGGCGTCGAGCCCCGCCCCGGTCGCGGCGCTGACCGGCACGATCGGCGCGTCGGCGAGAAAGGTTTCCGCCACGGCGGCGGCGACGTCTTCGCGGGCGAGGGCGAGCATGTCCGCGTCGACAAGGTCGGTTTTGGTGAGGGCGATGAGGCCGCGCCGAATGCCGAGCAGCTCGAGGATGGCCAGGTGTTCGCGCGTCTGCGGCATGACCCCCTCGTCGGCGGCGACGACGAGAAGGGCAACGTCGATGCCGGCCACGCCGGCGACCATCTGGCGGATGAACCGCTCGTGCCCCGGCACGTCGACAAAGCCGATCCGCTTGCCGCTGGGCAGGGTGAGGTGGGCGTAGCCCGGTTCGATCGAGATCTGGCGCTCCTTTTCCTCTTTGAGCCGGTCGGTGTCGATGCCGGTCAAGGCTTTCGTCAGCGTCGTCTTGCCGTGGTCGATGTGGCCGGCGACGCCGACAAGCCAGTAGGGTGCACTCATGAGCGGCCCTCCTTCTGCGGTGCGACGTTGGATTGCGCGGCGGCCATGTTCCGGCTTGCGGCCCACAGGAGCAGGGCGTTGCCGAGGAGCAGCGAAGCGGTGACGAGAAACAGCCCGCGGAAGCCGATCCATCCGGCGAGCACCCCGCCGCTCAAGGGACCGAGCAGGTTGCCCAGGTTGATGGCGCTCGTTTGGTAGCCGAAGGCGGTGCTCTCCATGCCGGCCGGGGCGTGTTTTCGCACCAGCGCGTGCAGCGCGGGCAGTAGCCCCCCCGCCGCGAGGCCGAGCAGAAAGCGGAACACGAGGAGCTGCCACACGTTGGTGACGAAGGCCAGCGGCAGCGTCAGGAGCGCGGCGGCCAGCGACGCGCCGATGAGGACGCGATGGGCGCCGTAGCGGTCGGACCACCGGCCCAGCACGGGCGACGAAAGCAGGTTGGCCGCCCCGGCCGCGGCGATGACCAAGCCGGCGAAGAAGCTGACGTATCCGCCCGGCGCGCCGAGCTCCTTGACGAACAGGGGCATCTGCGGGGAGGGCCCCATCAGGGCAAACTGCACCACCAGGGCCGTCCCGAACAAGAGGAGCAGGGTGGGGGTGTGCAAGATGACCGCCGCGCGGGCGCGAAAGCTCGCCCCGTTCTCCTTGGGATCGGGCTTGGCGATTTCCTTGACGTACAGGTGGACCACCGTCGTCGCCAGGGCGAGCAGGAGGCCGGTGAGCCAGAACACGTGGCGGATGCCGATCCATTCGGCCAACACGCCGCCGAAGAAGGGTCCCAAGATGGATCCGGCGATGCCCCCGGCCTGCAGCATGCCGAGGGCGTACCCGACGTGCTCCCGCGGCGTGTTGGTGGCGGTCAGGGCCACCGAGGCGGGAACGAAGCCGGATATGGTCCCGTTGAGAAAGCGGAGCAGCAAAAGGTGCACGGGACTGGTGGCAAAGGCGATGAGCGCCGTGATGACCGCCATGCCGTAACCCGAGCGGAGGATCATGATTTTGCGCCCGTAGCGGTCGGCCAAGCCGCCCCAGATGGGGGCCATGACAAAGGCAGACAAAAAGTTGATCCCGAAAATGAGGCCGGCCCACCGCTGAACCTGCGCCGCGTCGGTCATGCCCAGGTCGTACAAGTAGAGGGGAAGGAAGGGCACGACCATGGACATGGCGGCCATCACCAGCCCTTGGGCCGCCATCAGGATGTACAGGTTTCGTTGCCAGGTTTCCATCGGTCAAGTCCCTTCTGTTCTCATGTGTGTTCCCTTCATTTTTTCGGGAATCGAAAGAAAAAATCCTGCTTTCGACGAACAAGCCGGGGAGGCGGATGGGTGGGGACAAGGAGCAATTGTCCGAATGGACCCGTTTGGGTATACTGATGGGGTGAGACCCCAACGGTTTGGCCCGCGCGACACGCACGCGCGCGATGCAGATGGCCCTGGGAGCGGTTGGGTGGCTGGTGCCCCCTCCGGCCTTCAAAGCCGAGCAGGACCCGCGTGCCGGGTCCGGTGGGTTCGATTCCCACACGCTCCCGCCACCATTCGCCCTCCATGATACCACAACAACGGTGGCCGTCCACTTCCCGGATGGCGATGCCCTTCCGGGAGCGGACGGCCTGTTGTGTTTCGCGCGTATCGCGTGTCGGGGCGCGATTCGCTCGGCGATCACCGTTTCTGGACCCGAAAATTGTCCAACAGGAGCAACCAATTTTGCGGAAAGGCATGCCCCAGCACCCAATAGCTGATGCCGCGCAGTCGGTACGCCTTGACCAGGTTGAATTTGGCCTGCACGCTGCGCGCGTCTTCAAACCAGACTTCGTGCCGGCGGCCTTGTGCGTCGACGTAGCGGAAAAAGGGCGCCTGTGCTTGCGGATCGTACTGAATGGTGGCGCCGTAGCGCGCGGCGCGCTGAATCGCCTCCTGCGGACTGATGCTCTGCGCAAAGGGACCTCCCCGCACGTAGGGCAGGGTCCAGTCGTAGCCGTAAAGCGGCATGCCCATCAGGATCTTGCCGCGGGGAATCGCCGTGACGGCGTAATCGAGCACCCTGCGCACTTGGTCGACCGGCGCCACCGCCATGGGCGGTCCGCCCGACCAGCCCCATTCGTACGTCATCAGGATCACGAAATCCAACAGGGCGCCGTGGGCGGGGTAGTCGTGGGCTTCATACAAGAGGCCGGGCTGGTCGGCGCGCGTCTTGGGGGCCAGCGCGCTGGAGACGAGGTACCCCTCGGGCCGCAGCCGCTCCGTCACCCGGCGGAGGAATTGGTTGTACCGCTGGCGGTCTTCGGGATACACGTATTCGAAGTTGATGATCAGCCCGCGGTACCCTTTTGCGCGCATCGTGTTGAGGACGCCGGCCAGCAGGCGTTCTTGCGCCGCGGGGTCGGTGAAGACGGCGCGGGCAATGTCGGAGCGAAACCGCCCGTCCGCAAAGTTGGTGATGACCATCAGCGGGGCGACGCGCTGCTCTTGCGCCGTCGCGAGCACCGCCTCATCGGGCAGGGGATTCAGGCTCCCGTCGGCCCGCACCTGGTAGCTGAACGGGCTGAGGTAGGTGAGCGCTGCGCCCACTTCGCGAACGATTTGCTGCCCCCTGGTGCCCATGATTTCCAAGAAGGCGTTGACCTCGATGGTTGGCTTTGGCCGCTCCGGGATGACGAGGACTTGCCCGGGGAAGATGCGCGCCGGATCGGCAATGCGGTTGGCTCTGGCGAGGGCCTCGACGGTTATGCCATACCGCTGGGCGATGCTCCACAGGCTTTCCCCTGGCTGCACCACATGGCGGTCGGGGACCGGAATGACCAGCGCTTGGCCAATGACGAGCCGGTCGGGATTGGGGAGCTGGTTGGCCCGGACGATGGCGTCGGGGCTGACCCGGTAGCGCTGCGCGATCTGCCAAACGCTTTCCCCTCGCTGCACAACGTGAATGAGCACCCGAATGCCCCCTTTGTGCCGTGTTGCTTCTCCCCTCACCTTATTCGGATGGACTGGGCAGTGTTCCAAGGCCCTGTTACGTTACCGAAAACGGAACGAGCCGGCATGTCGCCGGCTCGGCCAGGGTTAAGGATGGGGTGAAGCGTCGCGCCCGCTTGTCAGAAGCTCGCGGGTGCGCGCCACCAGCGCGGGGATCTCCTCATCGCGGATGGTGCGGAAATCGAGAAGGAAGCGGTCCTCCTGAACGCGACCCAGAACGGGCGGATCGCCAAGGCGGAAGCGGCGTTCAAGCCGGTGCGCCGGCCAATCGGGATGCGGGGAAAAGGCCACCGCCACCGTGGGAAGGGCAACACCGGGGAGGGAGCCGCCGCCCGCTTCGGAACGGTCGTCGACAAGTTCGACATTTCCCGGGTAATACCGCGCGATTTCCGCCACATACCGTCGAGCGCGCGCGGCGATTTCCGACGGGGTGGCCAGGAGCATGCGCAGCGTGGGGATGCGCGCCTTGGCCCGTTCCGGGTCGAGGTACAACCGCAGCGTGGCCTCGAGGGCGGCCAGCGTGAATTTGTCGCAGCGCAGCGCCCGAGCCAAGGGATGGCGCTTGAGTCGCCGAATGAGGTCGCGCCGACCGGCCAGAATGCCCGCCTGGGGACCGCCGAGGAGCTTGTCCCCGCTAAAGGACACGAGGGCCACGCCCGCCCGCAGGCTGTCTTGGACCGTCGGTTCGTT
The DNA here is from genome assembly GCF_014646935.1 of Calditerricola satsumensis. Classification (GTDB taxonomy): domain Bacteria; phylum Bacillota; class Bacilli; order Calditerricolales; family Calditerricolaceae; genus Calditerricola; species Calditerricola satsumensis. The sequence goes on from NZ_BMOF01000003.1 coordinate 8,279, forward strand.
CCCGATGCCGAAGGGGCGCAGGTCAAACAGGACGCCGCTGCCCAGGTCCTCGTACACGGGGATGCCCCGCCGGCGGCCCAGCACGGCCAGCTCGGCGGCAGAAACCGATTCCGTAAACCCGACGAGGCAGAAATTGCTGCGGTGGACCTTCAGGAGGAGTGCCGTTTCGTCGGTGATGGCCTTCTCGTAATCGGCCAGGCGCGTGCGGTTGGTGGTGCCCACCTCGACCAGGCGGGCGCCGCTTTCGGCCATGATGTCCGGCACGCGAAACGATCCGCCGATCTCCACCAGCTCGCCACGGGAGACGATCACCTCTTTGCCGGAAGCCAGCTCCCGCAGGGCAAGAAACACGGCGGCGGCGTTGTTGTTCACCACCATCGCCGCCTCGGCGCCGGTGAGGCGGCAGATCAACCCTTCCACCAGCGCGTGGCGCGACCCGCGCGTCCCCGTCTCCAGTTCAAGCTCCAGATTGGTGTACTGGCGTGCCGCCTGCGCCATCGCGTCCGCCGCCTCGGCCGCCAGTACAGCGCGGCCGAGGTTGGTGTGCAGCACGATGCCCGTGCCGTTGATAACCGGGCGAAGGCGGGGCGTCGCCAGGTCGCGCAGGGCAGCGACGCAGGCGTCCACCACCTCCTCCCGCGTGACGACCGTGCGCGCCCCGCTTTGCAGTTCCTCGCGCAGGGCGGCGATCGTCTCCTGGATGACGCGCGTGGCGTGGGCGCGGCCGATTCCCCAGGCCTCGCACGCGCGGACGACCGCCGGATCGGCCAACATCTGGTGAACGGCCGGCAGCGACCGCAAGCGCTCGTGTAGGGACGACACGGTTCGTTCCCCCTTCCCCGGGGTTTTCCGGCGTTTGGGTATCGCGTCTCCATTGTAGAAAAACGGGAACGGGAGCGCAAACGAAACGCCCCGCTCGGGCGAAGCGGGGCGTTTCGCGGAATCGGCTGTGGGGAAGATCAGCTGGAGCCTTCCACCGAGGCGTTGTCGATTTGCTGGGCCAGGTAGGCGGAGACGGAACCCGTCGGCGTGTACGCGGGGCCAAAAACCGGGCTGCCTCCCACTTGCGGTTGACCCACCGCGGGTTGACCGCCGAAGGAGGACGGTTGGCCCAGCGGCCCGCCGGGCTGGAACAGTGACTGCACCGACGGCGTAAACGCGCCGACTTGGCCGATCTGGCCGGTGAAGGGCTGCGCCGCGATGCCGGACACGGTTTGGGCTTGCGGACGGATCCATTGCGCCTGCGTCTGCTGGCTCATCTGGAACGCCAGCTGGGAGAGTTGTTGCAGCTGGGACGTCGCCTGGTTTTCATGCTGGACGATGAGCTGCAGCTGGTTGGCGATTTGGCGCAGCTGGGCGGCGTTTTGCCGCTCGTTCTGCTGCATTTGCGTCATAATGCGCTGCATTTCCTGCACGAGCGATTGAAGGGTTGGTACATGCGCGCGAACCTCCTCCGTGGATCGATTGTCCTTGATGGACACAACGGTATTTTGGACGTATTGGGGGATTTTATGAGGGGGCAAGGGCTTCTTGCTGGAGAGGGTTTGCTTTTTTTGGGTGACCCTTTTTGGTATGATGGCATCGAAGCCACCTGTGCGTCGGAAGTTGGACATCGCGAGGGGGATCGACGATGGGAAAACATCAAGTCGACCATAAAAAATACGAGAACATCCGCTTTGACATACAAGAAGAAGACGTCATCTTGACGCACGTCCTCGAGACGATTCCGTACGAATACGTCGGCAAAGAGATTTTGGTCGAGATTCCGACGTCCGAGTTCACGTCGGTGTGCCCCTGGTCCGGTTTGCCCGATTTCGCCGAAATCACCATCCGCTACATCCCGAACGAAAAGCTGGTCGAGATGAAGTCGCTCAAGTTCTACCTGACGTCGTTCCGCAACGTGGGCATTTACCAGGAGCACGCCACGCAGCGCATTTTGCACGACCTTGTGGCCCTGCTTGACCCGCTGTGGATGGAAGTGGAGGCCGTGTGGAACCCGCGCGGCGGCCTGAGCACGCGGTGCCTGGTGCGCCATCGCAAGGACGGGTATCGCTCCGCGCTGCTCGGGGAAGTGTGAGAAAGCGAGGGATGGCCGATGTGGCCCCAGCACGCCATCCGGAACCTTGCCGATGTGCGCGCCTTTTTGCGCCAATTTGGGGTCTACGTGTACACGGGGGACCCAGAAGGCGACGTGGACCTCATGCGTGACGAGGTAAGGGAGCTGTATGAGGCCAAGTTGATCGATCGGGACACCTTTGCGGCGCTGTCGCGCGTGCTGGCCGAGGCTGCGCGCGAGCGGGCGCAGGCCGCGCGGGTGCTGCCTTTAGGAAGAACGACGCGCGAGGAACAGCGGGAGGAGGGAGAAGCGTGAAGCGTCAGCATGAGGATTTGGCCGGGCGCGTGCCGCCTCACCAGAACGTGGTGACGGGGTGGCCGGTGCTGCACTACGGCGAGGTGCCGGTGTACCGCGACGTGCGCAAGGAATGGAACTTCCGCATCTTCGGGCTGATCGAAGAAGGGGAGAAGGTGCTGTCGTACGACGAGTTTATGGCCCTGCCCCGCGTTGTGCGCACCAACGACATCCACTGCGTCACCGGTTGGTCCAAGCTCGACAACACGTGGGAAGGCGTGCCGGTGACGGAAGTGGTGAAACTCGTCACGGTAAAGCCGGAAGCCAAAGCGGTGATGATCCACGCCGAGCACGGCTGGACAACCAACCTGCTTCTCGACGATTTTCTGCGCGAGGACAACCTGTTTGCCATCAAGCACAACGGCCAGGATTTGACCCCCGAGCACGGCTGGCCGGTTCGGTTGGTGGTTCCTCACCTGTACTTCTGGAAGAGCGCCAAATGGGTGCGGGGCATCGAGTTTCTCCCCGAGGACAAGCCCGGCTTCTGGGAGCGGAACGGCTACCACATGCGTGGGGATCCGTGGCGTGAACAAAGGTACGCTTGGGACTAAGAGGAAATAATCAGCATGGCAATAACGCCATCCTTTTCTTTTTGGTCTTAATCGAGACGGTCTTTGCGGAGACCTCGACGACCAGGACCGCCGACGGGTTGACCTACCGCGTCGATGACGGTCTCCTCGAATAGCGTTTGCACAGCCAGCTTTTCGTGCGCAGGTTCAAAGTACGGCCACTTGTCACGAAGTTCCCGCGCGAACTCGATCACTTCCTGCGGGGTTAAGTGCTGCTGATGGGTTGGGTTTGTCCCCCCATTCCGACAGCTGCCGCATAATCAGCGCATGGCTTTGGGTCTTTCTAGCGTCGGGCTCTACATTGGTGTTAGGAACACGGTGCATCCGCGTTGAACAGTGCTGCCCCCGGCACAACGCCGGGGCTTTTTTAATTTACTACTCCTGACGTTGTGCTGGAGAAGAAGTCCAATTAGGCAAAACCATTTTGGTTTTTGCAATAAAATTTTAAAGAATATATGATACTTGTCCTTATCAAAGAAAGGGGATTGCGATGGCGACGATTGCGTACAGCACGGTCCGCGTTGAGGTCAATCCGGTTCAGACCACCGTTCGCGTCAACCTTGAAAACCGCTCGCTTGTGGATGAGACGGTTCGCGTGGTGGTTTTTAACGCGACGGTAAGTCCGAAAACCCCCGTGTTGGATCAGCTTCTTGTCGTGCCGGCAAACGGGACGAACACGGTGGACTTTACCTTTCCTCTGTTGGCCACGTTTGACTACGAAGTTGAAGTGCGAACGACCAGCCCGTTCGTTGTGCCCTATATCACCGGTTTGGATGCGGGTTTGGCTGCGCTTTCCGCTCAAACCTTCACCTACGGTGATTTGTTGCGGCAAACCACGGATGCCGAGTCCATCTAGGGTGAGTGATGAACGCCCCCGGCGTTGTGCCGGGGGCTTTTCGCGAACTCCGTCTGCTCATATCGATAAACAAGCTCCATCCGTGCACCTCATGCCGGGAATGCCGACCAGGGGTTTATGGGGGATATGTAATTGGGAGTTTGTAGTAGGCTTCTCGTTGAAACTCTGAGGAATCGTTCTGTATGCTGTAGCCACGATCCTGTGGCTGTTTGTTCTGTCCCGCGTGCCGCTCAGCGTGGCGTATCCCGCGCAGAGCGTCGCCTACATCCTCGGCGTGATGGGGGCCTTCGTGTGGTTCGGGGAACCGATCACGGTGTGGAAGGTGCTGGGCTGCCTGCTGATCATGGCCGGCGTGTCGCTGATCGGCTTTGCGCCGCGCGCATCGTGAAAGGAAAAAGGGGGTGCGACGTGTGCGGCCGCAAGGGATCAACGGGCGAATCCGCCGTCGGATGCCGTGGATGCTTCTGTTGCTGATCGTCCTCCTGGCGTTTTTCTTGCGCTGGGGGGTTTGGATGAAAAACCTCACCGACTTCACGTTGAAGGGAGACGCGCTCAATTACCACATTATGGCTCACCAAATTGTCGAAGACGGGGTGTACGGGTATGCCCTCGGCCGCAAGTCGGGTGAGCCGAACGCCTATGTGACGCCGGGCTACCCCTTGTTTCTGAGCGCGGTTTATGCGGTGGTCGAGGATCCCTATCGGCAAATCTCCGTCGTGCGCGGGATCCAAGTCCTTGTCGGCTCGCTCACGTGTGTGTTGGCCTATCTGGTGGTACATCGGCTTTTGCGCCGGAACGATGTGGCCCTCCTTACCGCCTTTTTCGTGGCCATCTACCCGCCGTACGTCCAATCGGCCATTCAACTGCTGACCGAGGTGTTGGCCCTGGCGACGCTCCTGCTATACGGCTGGCTGGCGGTGGTGGCGTTCGAGACGCGAAAAGCCGCGCACCATTTTGCCGCCGGCGTCGCGCTCGCCCTTCACGTGTTGGTTCGCCCGGTGTTGCTTCCGGTGGCCATTCTTCCCTTCTTGTTTGCCCTCCGGTCTGAAGCCTGGCGGGGCCGGTGGCGGGAGTGGGCAACCGCCGGTGCCTGGACAGCGTTTGGCTTTGTGCTGCTGATGCTCCCGTGGTGGGTGCGCAATGCCGTCGTTCTCGATCAGGTGATTCTCACCGCCACCGGTTCGGCGAATCCGTTCTTGGCCGGAACGTACCCCTACCTGAAAAACATGCTGGCGGACTTTTACGCCTTGGGTTTAACCAGTGAGGATCAAGGGTGGTTTGCGCGCCAGCGCCTGATCAAAGGGTTTACCACGGAGCCACTTCTTTACCTCAAGTGGTACACGATCGGAAAGATCCAGTTCCTGTTTGAAAAGCCGTGGCTTTATCAGCAGATTGACGATTGGTTCCCCGCCCTTTCCCCGTGGAATCATCGCCTTCATGCGGCTATCTGTGGGTTCGGTGCGGCAGGGCTCCTGTATGGGGCCGTCGTGTCCCGCCGCCTGCGCGCGGTGGCGGCCTTTGGCGCGCTGTTTTTGGCCTTGTACTTGCTTTTCGTGCCGACGACGCTCTATGCCTATCCGTTTATGGCGTTCCTCATGCTCGGCACGGCGTTTCTCCTGTGCGAGGGAATGCGGGCGCTGCGTTCCGCACGCCGGCCGCACCGTTTTGTTGACCGTATGGCCCTTGAACAAGCGCGTTGGGATTCTCCCCAACCTCCTCGCAGGGGGATGTTTGGGGGGTGACGATGGCGCTCCGGATGCGCCTCCCGTGCGGCGTTTTCCGCCATTTGCCCTTGCAACCGGTGGGACAATTTCGTATCCTTACAATTGATTTCCCATACCGTGATGGAAGGGGGGGCGGGGCGGGATTGCATCCCTTTGTTCACGCGCGGCTGGGTTGGTTGTGGCGGTGGTGCGACGAGGCAGACGAGACAGCCGAAGTCAACCCCAATGTTTTGGCGAAAACGGAATCGAATACGAACGAAACCGCGGGAAACCCCGACGAGGGCGAGGGGGAGTTATGCCCCTCGGCATTCAAGGCGGCGTGAACGGGGCTATCGCCGACGCGTGGAATGAGGTGCTGCCGGCAAGGGGTGGCCGGTGGTTTGCCGTTTCGGCTGTGCACGGGGTGCCAGCCATCGGCAGATCGCCGGTCGATTTTGTTTTGACTTCCGGCGTTCCGTTGTGTAGCATGATGTTGGATGAGAAGGAAACGGAAAAGGGAAACGCTGCGGACAAAAAAGCGCCAATGCCGCGTCGGGGACGCGCATTGGCATTTGATTTGTCACGGGAAGGAGAGAAGACCGGTGAACGTTGCCGTAGTGGGGCTTGGTTTTATTGGACTTCCGTTGGCCCTCTCGTACGCGATGAAGGGGGCCAACGTTGTCGGGATTGATGTGGTTCCGGAATTGGTGGAAGCCATCAACAAGGGCATCTCCCATCACCAGGAGTATTACCAGGGCAAGTCGCTCGCGGAGATCCTGCGCGAACAGCTCGACGCGGGGCGGTTCCGGGCGACGACTTCGTATGCGGAAGCAGCGGGCCTTGTGGATACCTATCTCATAACCGTGGGCGTTCCGGTACGAAACGGCGATCCCGATCTTACGCCGCTGCGCAGCGCGTGCGCGTCGCTGGCCAAGGTGTTGAAGAAGGGCGACACCGTCATTGTGCGCAGCACGGTGATCCCGGGGACGACGGAAGAGATCCTTCGGCCCATCCTGGAGCAGTCCGGCCTCGTGGCGGGGACCGATTTTTACCTGGCCTACTCCTCGGAACGGATCGCCGAGGGGCGCGCCTTTGAAGAATTTCGCACCATGCCCCTGGCCGTCGGCGGGGTGAACGAGGCCAGCGCGGAGCGGGCCAAGGAGGTGCTGGCCTTCGTGACCGAGGCGGAGATCACCGTCTCGTCGATCAAGGTGGTGGAGACGGCCAAGGTGATCGAGAACATCCAGCGCGACGTCAACATCGCCATGGTGCAGGAGTTTGCCCGGTTCGCCGAAAAGATGGGCCTCGACACCTTCGAGCTCATCCGCGTCGCCAACACGCACAAGCGCGTCAACCTGCTTCTCCCGGGACCGGGGGTGGGCGGGTACTGCCTGCCCAACGCGCTGTACTACCTGCTGCCCAAGGCCCGCGAACTGGGCGTGCGCGTGGAGCTGTTGGAACTGGCCCGCCGCATCAACGACGGGGTGCCCCGAGTGCTCGTGAACATGCTGGACGAGGCGTTGCGGGCCGAGGGGAAGACGCTGGCGGGAAGCCGGGTGGCGGTGTTCGGGTTGGCGATGAAGGATTACTCCAACGACGACCGCATCAGCCCGGCCCACACCTTTGTGCGCCTGGTGCAGGAGGCCGGGGCCGAGGTGCGCGCCTATGACCCGGTGGTGCCGGTTTCGTATCCGTTTAAGGTGGACAGCGCCGAGAAGGCGGTGGCCGGGGCCGACGCGCTGGCCCTGCTTGCCGTGCAAAAGCCCTTCTTGCAGCTCGATTGGACGAGCTTGGTGGCGAAAATGAACGGCCGCCCCGTGCTCCTCGACGCGAAGAACCACTTGCCGAAGGACCTTGCCGCGCGGGCCCGCCTGGTTCGGATCTAACCGGGAGGGATGGGCGTGCGCAACCTGCTCCTGGTGGCGTACTTCTTTCCACCCGTTGGCGGCGGCGGGGTGCAGCGGGCCTTGAAGATGGCCAAGTATTTGCCGGAGTTTGGCTGGCGCCCCCACGTGTTGGCTGTCGATCCCGTGGCCCACGTCTCCCTCGACCCGTCGCTCCTCGATCAGCTTCCCCCGGAGGTGGTCGTGCACCGCGTGCCGGAGTGGGTCCCGCCGGGGCTGGCGAAGCTGGTCGCCCGCGGCGGGGGCGTGGCCCCGGGCGGTGCAGGCGGCGCCGATCGGGCAAAGGGCGGCGGTTCGGAGGCCGCCGGCACGCGCCAAGGCGCTCCTTCGCTGGCCGCCTCCCTGCGCGCGCGGGCGGTGCAGCTGCTCAAAACGGCGCGCAAGTACGTGCTCATCCCCGACGACCAGATCCTGTGGTACATCCCGGCCGTGCGTGAAGGAAAGAAGATGCTGGCGCGCTATCCCATCGATGCCGTGCTGTCGACGGCCGGGCCCAACACCAACCACTTGGTGGCCCTGGCCCTTCTCCGCCGTCGGCGCCTGCCATGGGTGGCCGACTTTCGCGACCCGTGGACGCAGAACATGCACCGCAGCGGGATCCGCTGGCGGGAGGCGCTGGAGGCGCGCATGGAGCGGCGCGTGATGGCCACGGCTGATGTCGTGCTCACGGTGACGCGTTCCTTTGCCGAGGGCTTTCGGGAGAAGCACGGCGACGTCATCCAGCGCCTGGAAGTGATCCACAACGGGTTTGACGCCGCCGATTACGTCGGCATCGAGGCCGACCGCGTGCCCGGCAAATGCGTCTTTGCCTACGCGGGCATTTTCTACAAGGAGCGCAACCCGCGGCTCTTCCTGCGCGCGGTGCGCGAACTGATCGACGCCGGGGAGATCGATCGCCGGGACATCCTGTTGCGCTTTGCCGGCGTGTTCGATTACCCCGGCTACACGGACAATGCCGACGCCGTGGCGCAGCTTGGCCTGTCCGATGTGGTCGAGGTGCTCGGCCACCTGCCGCACCGGCGGGCGCTGGCGCTGCTCAAGGGGGCCGATGTGCTGCTTCTCGTCGGCGACACGGCGCCGGGGTCCGGGGCCTACATCCCGGGCAAGCTGTTCGAATACATGGCCGTGCAGCGGCCCATTTTGGCCCTGACCCTTCCCGGCGAGGCCGCGTCCATCGTGGAACGCTTCCGATTGGGCGAAGTGGTGCGGCCGGACGATTTGCCCGGCATGAAACGGGCCGTGGCCTCGTTCTACCGGCGCTGGAAGGCGGGGCAACTCCAGCAAAGCGGCGTCCTTCCGCCGGAAGCCTATGCGCTCTACGAGCGGCGCGAGCAGGCGCGGGCGCTGGCGGCGCTGCTGGATGAGCTGACGATGCAGAGAAAGCCGGCCATGGCATCGTTTTCCTAACGCAACAAGGCTGTTGCCAAAACCGCGGCAACAGCCTTGTCGTTTTTCAGTTATGCTTTCCATCCGCAACGCGCCAACGTCTCTTTCAATCCTTCTTTTAACGTGACGCGTGGCTTCCAGTTCAATTTCTGGATGGTGTCCTTGATGTTGAAATAGCTGTAACGAATATCCCCTGGGCGAGGGTCAGCGTGAACAAACGGAATGGGATGCGCCACGACTTCTTCCAGCGTTTTGACCAGTTCCAATATGGACGTGGGGATCCCCGTTCCGACATTGAGCACGTCTCCGTCTCCTCGCTCAATGGCGGCGAGGTTGGCTTCCACGACGTCTGTGACGTAGACAAAATCTCGTGTTTGTCGACCGTCGCCGTGAATGACGAGAGGCTCGCCCTTGAGCACGCGGTCCACGAAGATGGCCACAACGCCTCCTTCACCATGGGCTGCCTGGCGCGGACCGTAGATGTTGGCGTAGCGGAGGACGGTGAACGCAAGCCCGTACAACTCCCGATAGACACGAAGGTACAGCTCCGGAACCCATTTGGAGATGCCGTAGAAAGACGACGGCTGAATCGCGTGATCGATGTCGATGGGCAGAGAGGCGGGATTGCCGTATACGGCAGCCGAGGACGCGTAAATGACTTTTTTCACATTCGCTTTACGAGCCGCTTCCAACAGCTTGAGGGTCCCAAGAATGTTCACGTGGGCGTCATGGATCGGGTGTTTGAGGGATACGGGCACCGAGCTTTGCGCAGCTTGATGGAAGATCACGTCCGGCTGAAGGGTCGTCACGATGTCAACCAGGGCGTCAGAGGTAATGTCCGCTTCCCAAAACTGAACGCCATCCGGTACGTTTTCCCTTCGTCCGGTCGACAGGTTGTCCACCACGTGGGTTTGGTATCCCCGATCGCGACACGCCTCGGCAAGGTGAGAACCGACAAAACCCGCCCCTCCGGTGATTAACACTTTCATACGCGTCGCCTCACTTGTTTGGATGTGAATGGAATCAGCGTTTACAGCCGCAACCCTTTCGGTAACCGTTTAAGAAGCCGTATCCACACATCGACCGTGAGCTCTTCTTTTAACATGAGCAAGAGGCCCCCATACACCATCGCTCCGAGAAGAATGGCCGCAGGCACTTCCAGAAACAGGGGCCAATCGTCAGTGACGATCAGCATGCCTTTCAGGGCGGCAACCATTCCCGCTGTGGCGACGCTGGCCTTTATACTCGAAAGAAGATAGACACGGCCAACAAAACGGCCGATTTTTTTCCAAAGAAGCATCCCCAACAACAACACGTTGACCATCGCTCCGACCGTCCAGCCAAGCGCGACACCGGAAAATCCAAGATATCGGGCGAACATTAGGCTGGACAGAACGTAGGCCGCAATTTGGATAACGCCAACAACGACGGGAATGACGGTATTTTCCAGAGCATAAAACGCGCGGGTCAGGATGTCCCGCACGGCAAGCGGATAGAGGCCTAACGCGAAGAAAATCAGGCCTAAGGTGGTGATGTGGGTGGAGTACGCGTCAAACTGGCCGCGCTGGAACAAGAGGGCCACGATTTTCTCGCCCAATACCCAAAGACCCGCGGTGGTCGGAAGCAGGAGCAACAACATATACGTCAGCGTCTTTTCAAGTGCCGATTTGGCCTCTTGCCAGGCATGCTTTTTGATCAGTTCGACCAGCAACGGAAAGATCGGCATCGCAAAGGCGCCGACAAAGACCGCAAGCGGTACCTGATAAATTTGCTTCGCGTAGCTTAACGCGGCAATTTTGTCGCTGCCGAAATCGGATGTGAGAAATTTTTCGATCACTTCGTTCAGGGAGGTGATCAGCGAACCCAAAAGGATGGGCAAAAAGCGTTCGCCGATTTTTTTCAGTTCCGGATCGCGCCATTGCCAGTTTGGCGCGAGCGAATACCGTTTTCGGATCAACGCGGGCAACATGATCAGTGCAGCACCGGCGAATCCCAAGGTTGTCCCGATGGCCAATCCGTGAATCCCGAGAAGGGGAACGAATAAATAGATGGAAAAAATGACAATGAGGCTGTTGACGATCGACCCAAAATTAGGCAACCCAAATTGCCCGTGAACGTTCAGCGTACTGGAAAACAAACCGATGAGCACGATAAAGAGATTGGACGGCAGCATCCAACGCAGAAGATTGGCCGCCAATTTCTGCTCATGCACGGGGATCCCGGGTGTCATCCAGGCGATGATCGGATCGGCGTAGAGCCAAGCGACCGCCGTAAAAAGGGAATAGATCAACAGGGATACGGTTAAAACTTTTTGAAATAGGGCCCGCGCCTCATCGAATTTGCCTTGAATGATGTATTTTTTTAGAGAAGGCAAAAAAACGGCATTTATTGCCCCCGGTACAAACAAAAAAACAAGGTTGGGTATGGTAAACGCCGTATAAAAGGCGCCCACCTCAAAGGAAGTGCCAAACTCGTGACTAATAAAAATAGAGCGGACAAGTCCCATGACTCGTCCTATCATCGTAAGGACGATAATCACGATGGCAGATCTGAGTAGGAACGTGGCCATCCCTTCGCAGTCCCTCGTTGGATAATGGCAATTTATGGTCGTTGGAACCTTTGGGTTTGTCGATTCACTATTATAGAAGAGACGCGGGGGATTCGCAATGTCCGAAGGAGTATGCTATGCTAAATGGCGAGCAAGGCTGAAGCGGCATTAGGGGAGGAAGCAAAAGGTGCGGATCATCGATCAGAACGGGAAGGTTTTTGGGAAAATCAACATCATCGACCTCGCGCTTATTCTTTTGCTTTTGGGGGCCGTCGCCTTTGCTGTGGTAAAATTTACAAAGAATGACACCCTTCCAATCCTTTCAGAGGAAAAACAAGAGGTTACCCTCACGCTTTGGGGGAATGCCCTTCATCCCTTCGTAGTGGAAAAGATCAAGGAAGGCGATCTTCTTCGTTTGAGCAAGAACAGCGCCGTTTTGGGGAAAATCGTTGGGATTCGCAAACAGCCAGCGGTACTCCTCACGTCCACCGCTGATGGGAAGTGGGTTGCCAGCAAGGTACCGGACAAGTACATGGTGTATCTGGATGTGGTTGGACAAGCGTCGAAAAGCAACGAAACCTTGACGATTGGCGATATCCCCATGTTGGTGGGGGTTGAAATTGAGGTAAAGGGACCGCAATATGCGCTGAAAGGCGTGATTTCAGACATAAAGGTAAAATAAGGCTTAAAAGGGGACCCTCCCATGTCGAATCGTAAATGGAAATTTACGTTTATAGACGCAATCATTGTTGTTTTTGTTGTTGTTCTCGCGGTTCTCTTCGCGAAAAAATTGATGATGGCCCAACGCTTAACGTTTCAGGATACCGAACTGGAGATTGTCCTTCGCGCTGAGCAGCAATACCCCTTCGTGCTGAAGCACATTCGTGTGGGAGATCTCGTTTATCAGAAGGGATCCCTCTCCCCTATTGGGCAAGTGGTGCGGGTTTCGGTAAAACCGGCGACGGCGATCGCAACAAATCTCCACACGGGAGAGCTGACTGAACGGATCGTTCCGGATCGTTACAATGTGTACCTTACCCTCACAACGAACGGAATTGTTTCGCTGAACGGCAACGTCATTGTGGATAACAATGTCCTTTTCGTAAACAAGTACTTGGTTGTTCATACGCATCGCGTTTACTTGCCGACGCGCGTCATTTCGATTGAAGACAAGGGATGAGGCGCCATGACGCAGTCTTTTACCCATTGGCTGGGCGAACGTGTTTTGCATGGATGTGCGCAATTTTTTGAGGTCGTATGCCAACAGGTGGCAAGAGGTTCGGTTCTGCAACGGTTTCGGCCGTGGGCAGGAAAACCCGCGCTTCAAGGGTTGGCATGGGGATTTTTGGTTCTGGCCATACTCGGGCAATACGGCATGTTGTTCTTCCCGGATGCTTTCCTTGCGAAGGGAAAGGCATTCTATGAAGTGATGCTCTACGCGGGTTTCTTCATGCTTGCCCTGCACAACGCAACGCGTGGGCTGATGATCTTGCTCTTTCTCCTTCCGCTCTTTACGTACCGACCGCTTTTGGTGCTCCTTACCTTCCTGTTGCTCTCCATTGTGTTCAATGGTGTAACACAAAAACGCCTTTTGGCGGCGTTGAACAATCGGTTTCATGTTGGCGTGGGCGTGTTCTTGTTCTTCTTTTTGCTGACGTCTCTCGCATCTCCAGGGATAAAGGAAAGCCTGAGCCATTATTTCCTGTACTACGTTGTCAGTTTTGTGCTGTATGGTGTGATCGTTTTTCTCATTCAAACTCCTGGGGATTTGAAAAGGGCCACCCTTGCCCTGGTTTTGGGAGCCTTTCTGATTTCCCTGTACGGAATTTATCAGTATCTGACCTTGGAGTATACCAGCCTAAAGTGGGTGGATGTTCGCTCAAACCCCCTCTTGAGCAAACGGGCCTTTGCCACCTTTGAAAATCCAAACAGTTTTGCGCAGTATCTCGTCTTGATCATTCCTCTTGCTTTCGTGTTGTTGTGGCAGAGTCACTCCTGGATGCTCCGTTTTCGATACGCCGTCATGTTTGGAGGGCTGTGCCTTGCGCTTGTCTTGACGTTTTCCCGGGGAGCATGGCTTGCCCTGTTTCTTGGCGGAAGTGTATTGGCGCTTCTGATTAGCCGTCGTTTGTTCTTGATCGGGCTGATCGCGGGAGCCATCGGATTGAATTTTTTGCCAGACGTGGTTTTAGATCGAATTGCATCCATTTTTGACGCCCATGACTCCTCGAGCACCTACCGTTTTCTGGCTTGGAAAGCCGCCTTCTCCATGATCCGCGATTTTTGGTTGACGGGAATTGGCGCGGATAGCCAAACCTTTTTGCACGTCTACGCGGATTACATGATCAACGATGTTCGCGTGTTTCATTTCCACAACATCTATCTTCATCATTTTGTGATGGGAGGGATACTCGGTATTTCTGGTGTGATATTCCTTTTTTACAATAGCTTCAAGCGTCTTGTTCAGGTCATGTTTTCCGCCGACGGTGCGCTTGGGTACATCCACCTGATGGCCAAAGGGTTGTTCGCCTCGATTCTTGCCTTGTCGATTGCCGGATTGACGGAGGATGTCTGGAGGCAATACCGCGTGGATTTTGCCTTCTGGGCCGTCTTGGCCTTAGGAGCGGCAACGTACGGTTTTGCCACACGGGGTGAATACGCCGATGAAGAATAAAGTGGCGCTCATCGGGGTCTACCCCCCGCCCATTGGCGGAATCTCCATCCACATCAAGCGCTTGTGCAACGAGTTGGATCGGAGGGGAATCCCCTATACCGTATACGACAACACGCTCGGGCAGAAAGATCGTCCGTATGTGTACACCGGTCCAATCGAAAAGTGGGTGCTAAAGTATTGGTTTACCGCGACGGAGTCGGTCATTCATTGCCATTTTTCGCGTTGGCTGGTTCTTTTCTTCCTTTCTCTGTTAAAACTGCGGGGAAAACGCGTTCTTTTTACCTTTCACAGTTATCGCGGGGAGACGGAAGCGTTGCCCTGGTGGAAAAAGGCGATCATTCGCATGACCGGTTGGCTGGGCGATCGCTTTATCTGTGTATCGGAGGAAGTGGCGGAGAAGATCGCCAAGATCGGGATCCCCCGGCACAAGATTCTCGTCATTTCGCCGTTCATTCCGCCGAACGATGGGCCTCATCAGTCTCCTTCGCTTCCTCCGTCGGTTCAAACGTTTCTTCGCGACGGTTCACCGCTCGTGGTGGCCAACGGATGCGTGGGAAACTTTTTTAAAGGTGAGGATCTCTACGGTGCGGATCTTTGTGTAGAATTGGCGCACCGGTTAAAGAAGGAGTTTCCCCATATTCGATTCGTGTATTGCATCACTTCGGTTGTGGATGCACATTATCTTGAGGAATTGAAGAAGCGCGTGGAATCGTACGGTCTGACGAACCATTTTTTGTTCGTTCAGGAACAGATGGAATTGTACCCCTTGTTGCAGAGGGCGGATTTGTTTGTTCGTCCAACCCTTTCGGACGGCGATGCCCTTTCGATTCGTGAGGCGCTGATGTTTGGGACTCCCGTGCTGGCCAGCGACGCGGTTGAGCGGCCGGAGCACGTTGTCGTGTTCCAGAATCGCAACCTTGAGGATTTCGAGGAGAAGGCGCGCACCATCTTGCGAGAGGGAAGAAAAATTAATCCTTTAAAACCAGATAATGCCGTAGAAGCCATCTTAGAACTATACAGATAGGAAAAAGGACCAGGCGGCGTCAGACGCACACGCATTGGGGAAACGGTTTGCCTTCAGAGCACCGGTTTCGGGTGCTCTCGTTTTTTCCCGATCGATTTGTTCGGGGATGTGAAAAATCCTGCACGGCAATTGCGGACAAAATTCGGGGTGAGATAAAATGTGAACAGCACCGGGGACAGATGGAACGATACGGGCTTGGCCTACGGGTTGCGTGTTAGGGCAACGGAACCCTTTCAACGAAGCCTGAGATTCTTGGTGTAGGATGTGGTTTGCATGGCGCAGCAACTGCGTGTGCTGCACGTGATCGGCGGAGGGGAATACGGTGGCGCGGAGGAATACTTGGTCCAGCTGTTTACCCATCTTCGCGCGGCATCCTATCCGGTGAACCTGCATCTCGCCTGTTTCTACGAAGCCCAGCTTTCCCAGGAGCTTCGGGAGCGCGGCTTTTCCCTGACCGTTCTCCCTTTTGGCCGATTGGACGTTCGGTTGTGGCGTGGATTGTCGGCGTTGTTGGCGAGGGTAAGGCCTCATTTGGTGCATACCCACGGCGTGAAGGCCAATTTTTTTACGCGCCTTGCCGCACGGAAGACGGCCATTCCCCTCATCACGACCGTTCACAGCATGCTTCGGTACGATTATCCCAATCCTCTGGCTTATTTTGTTGCTGCGCAAATGGAACGGCGGACGCGTCGATGGAACCACCATTTCATCGCAATTTCCCGCACCCTTCGCGACCACTTGGTGGCCGAAGGCGTTCCCCCCGAGCGCATCAGTGTCATTCACCATGGGATTGATGTCCAGCGGTTTTCCCCTGATCGGACGTATCCGCGTTTACGGAAGGAATGGGGAATTCCCGCCGATGCCTTTGTATGGGGGACGGTTGCGCGGTTCGTGGAAGTCAAAGGGTTGTCGGTGCTCATCGAGGCGTTTGCTCGGGTCCGTCAACTTGAACCGCGCGCCCACCTGGTTCTGATCGGCGATGGACCCCTACGGGAACGGTTGAGGAAACAGGTGCGCACACTGGGAATTGCCGACGCGGTGACGTTTACAGGGTTTCGTCGCGATGTGCCGAACTGCCTGGCCAACGTTGACGCGTACGTGAGTGCGTCGTTTTCCGAAGGACTTGGCTTGTCGGTTCTCGAAGCCATGGCCATGGGTCTCCCGGTCGTTTGCACGGCGGTGGGAGGGATATTGGATTTCCTTCGCCATGGGGAGAATGGTTGGCTAGTGCCCCCTCGATCCGATGTGGCCCTGGCGGAGGGGATGATCGCCGTCATGCGGGATCCGGTCATGCGTGCGCGCTTCGCACAGCAAGCGGCTCGTGACGTGCGTGACGCGTTTTCTGCGGAACGCATGGCGCGAGAAACGTTTCAGGTTTACGAGCAGCTGGTGCAAGCGCAGGCGTTTGGGAAGAAGTCGATGTCCGGCCGTCGCTAAAGAGGACGGCCTTTTCTGTCGGTTCGACAAGGGTTGCCCCCTCCCCTCTTTCGTTTTTGGGGCTTGTGGCCCGCCGTCTTCCGTGGTAGGCTTGTCCCGTATGGCCTCATCAATTTAAATGGGCACGAGGTGGAAGCCATGGACGGGTTGCAAGCGGCAATTCTCGGCATCATTCAGGGCTTGACGGAGTTTTTGCCGATCAGCAGCACCGGTCATCTGTACTTGGGGCGCCACCTGTTTGGCCTCAACGAAGCGGGCCTGTTTCTGGACACCATGCTCCATTTGGGCACGCTGATCGCCGTCATCGCGGTTTACTGGGACACGCTCGTGCAGCTGGCCAAGAAGCCGTTCAGCCGGTTGACGGGCCTTCTGGTGGTTGGAACGATTCCCACCGTGGCCATTGGCTTGGTCTTTGAAGACTTTTTTGAGGAAATCTCCAAAACGGGTGTGACGATCGGGTGGGAGTTTCTCGTTACCGGAGCGGTTCTCTGGTTGGCGGACCGGATCAAGGACCGCGGACGCAAAACGCTAGACGAGATCAGCTACACCGACGCGTTGATCATCGGCACGTTCCAAGGCGCGGCGATTCTCCCGGCCATCTCGCGTTCGGGGCTCACCATCGCCGCGGCGCTCTTTCGCCGCATCGACAAGGCGACGGCGGCCTACTTTTCCTTCCTTCTTTCCATCCCGGCCATCGCCGGGGCGGTGGTGTACCAGGGAGCGAAGCTGGTACAGGGCCAGGTGGAGAACATCCCCCTCAGTTCGCTGCTCATCGGAACGGCAATGTCGGCCGTGTTCGGGTACCTGGCCGTGAAATGGATGATCGCCATCCTCCAGCGCGGATCGCTGAAAGGGTTTGCCGTGTACGTGTGGCTGCTGGGGGCGATCGTCCTGATCGCCCAGTTTACGGGTCGATTTTGATCGCCCAGACGGCTTCTCCGCCCTGTGGCCTTTGCCACGGGGCCTTTTTCTTGACGGGCGGATCATGGACGTGCTACGAATGGAGAGACTGGAGGGTGGCAGGAGGATGAAGGGGGCCATCGTGGATGCCTGAGATCAAGAACGCCTTTCACGTTCAACCGGCGAAACTGCTCGCGTTGGGCTTTCTCGGCCTCATTCTGCTCGGTGCCTTCATCTTGTGGCTTCCCGTTTCGACGCATGAGGGCATCTCCTTCATCGACGCGCTGTTTACGGCGACATCGGCGGTGTGCGTGACCGGGCTGACCGTCGTCGACACCTCCACCACCTTTACCCTCTTTGGCCAGATCGTGATCATGCTGCTGATCCAGGTGGGCGGGATCGGCTTTGTGACGATCGCCATCCTCATCGCCGTGCTCTTGGGGCGACGGATTGGCCTGCGCGAGCGGCTCGTGCTGCAGGAAGCCTATGGACAGGTGAGCTTGAGCGGGTTGATTCGCCTCACCCAACAGATCGCGGTGATCACCGTTGTGGTGGAAGGATGCGGCGCCCTCCTCTTGGCGGCGCGGTTCATTCCGGAATACGGTGTGGGAAACGGGCTGTTCTATGGTCTGTTTCATGCCGTGTCGGCGTTCAACAACGCCGGGTTCGCCCTCTGGTCCGACAACCTGATGGGCTTTGCCCATGACGCGTCCGTCCTCTTGGTGATCGCCGCGCTGGTGATCCTGGGCGGCCTGGGGTACACGGTCATCCTGGACATCGTGCGCAAAAAGAGCGTGCGCCGCCTCTCCCTGCACAGCAAGATGATGCTGATCGGAACGGCGGCCTTGCTGATCGGCTCGACGCTGGTGTTTTTGGCCTTGGAGGGGGACAACCCCAAGACCCTGGGGCCGATGGGATGGGGCGACAAGTGGCTCAACGCGTTCTTCATGGCCGTCGTGCCGCGCACGGCGGGGTTCAACAGCGTGGACATGGCCGGTTTGACGGACTCGTCCGTCTACTGGACGATGCTGCTCATGTTCATCGGTGGCGGCCCCGGTTCGACGGCCGGCGGGATCAAGGTAACCAGCTTGATCGTCCTGATCCTGGCCGTCTGGAGCGTGCTGACCCGCCGCGAGGATGTCCAGGCCATGGGGCGGCGCATCAGCCGGGATGTGGTCTTTCGCGCGCTGGCGATCGTCTTTTTTGGCGGCGTTATCGTGTTTGCGGGGAGCTTTCTGCTCACGCTCACGGAGCCCGACGGGACCGGGCTTCACAAGCTGCTCTTTGAAACGGTGTCGGCCTTTGGCACGGTGGGGCTGTCCCTCAACTTCACCCCCCACCTGAGTCCGCTGGGGAAGCTGGTCATCAGCGTCATCATGTTCCTGGGCCGGGTGGGCCCGCTGACGGTGGCGTATGCCCTGGCCATTCCGCCGCGTGCCAAGCCCATTCGCTATCCGAAGGAAGACGTGCTGGTCGGGTAACCGAGACGGTCTGTGGGAGAGGGAAGCCGCACCGAAGGACAAGCGGGTCCCACAAGGGCAAAAAGCAGGAAAACGTCGCGGAGACGGCGAAACCAACAAAAAAGGCGTTTTTGAAGGAGCAGGGGCAGGTGAAGGACGTGGCGCAAACCGTCTCCGCGGTGCGTTATCTGGCGCGCACGGTTGGTTTGGCGATGACAGGAGCCACTGCGATTGGCTGGGTCGTGGTGGCCGGCAACGACATTGCTGGGGCGGCGCGTTGGCTTACGCTGGGCGGGGTTGCGGTGGCGGGCGGTGTGCTGGGGGCTGCGATTGGCGGGGCCAACTACCGGCGCTTCGTGCGGCCGATGCGGGTGTTGATCGACCAGATTGAGCGGCTTTCCCAAGGACAGCTGGCCGTGCAGGCGGATGAACGGCGGGCCGGCTCCCTCCGCGTTCTGGCCCGCTCGCTCAATGAGATGGCGAAGACATGGGCGGAACTCCTTCGTCGCGTGCAGGAATCGGTGGAGTCGGTGACCCTGTCCGCGCAAACGGTGTCGGCCTGTGCCGACCAAACGACTGCCGGAAGCCAGCGCATTGCCGCGGCCATCCAGCAGGCGGCCGAGCGTGCCGATGGTCAGCTGCAGGAGACCAAGCGGATCGCGGCCGAACTGGAGACGATGACCCGCGCCTTTGGCCAGGTGGCCGACCAAGCGCGGGTGACGAATGAATCCGCCACTCGCGTAACGACCGAAGCGGGCCAGGGACGCGTCTGGGTGGAGGAAGGCGCGCGCCACATGCTGGCCATTGCGGCGTCGATGCGTGCGTCGGTGGAAAAGGTTCAGGCCCTCGGCGCACGTTCAAACGAGATCGAGCAGATTGTGGCGGTCATCACCGACATCGCTGAGCAAACCCGTCTGCTTGCGCTGAACGCGTCCATCGAAGCGGCACGTGCGGGAGAAGCGGGGAGCGGATTTGCCGTTGTGGCGCGGGAGGTGCGCAAGCTTTCTGAACAGTCTGCTGTTTCCGCGCAGCAGATCGCCCAGCTGATTCGCGACGTGCAGCGGGACATGCATGACGTAACGGAAGCGATGACCGCGTTGGCGGCCGATGTGGAGACGGCGAAGGTCGCTGTGGAGCAAGCGGGGAAGCCGTACCACCGCATTGTGGAATGGGCCGAGCGCGTGGCGTGTGAAGCCCAGCACATTGCCGATTTGGTTGCCCAGCTGGAGCGCCGTTCGCGCCAACTGGTCGACGCGGTGGCCAGCCTAGACGGGACGGCCCAAACCTGGGCCCAACAGGCCCAGGAGATTCTCGCCGGAGCCCAGGAGCAGCTGGCGTCCAGTGAAGAGATGCTCGCTTCGGCCAATGCGCTGCGCGAGATGGCCGAGGCGTTGCGCCTCCTCATCGAACGGTTTCAAACCGATGAGGAGGAGAAAATAAGCGGTTGATGCGGGTCGGGAAGCGGCCCGCAGCAGCGCTCGTTTATACAGAAAATTCTAAAATATAATCATGGACCGGCGGCTGCTTGTTGGCAACATAAGGGCCGGCCCCGCATACACATAACATGAACCTTTTTACACGCTGCACCCGGGATCGGACCACGAACGGTTGCTGTCAGGGCGAGGGGAATCGGCTCGAGCGTATGGGTGGAGGAGCGCGCAAGGCCATGATGAGAGGAGGCTCCCCCATGGACATCCTGAAACGCATCGCGGAATACCGCGCACAGGAAGAGCGGTTGCGGTGGGAAGGCACCTTTGCCGAATACCTCGAGATTGTACGCCGAAATCCGCAGGTTGCCCAGACGGCTCACGCCCGGGTTTACAACATGATCAAAAGCGCCGGCGTGGAGGAAACCGAGGACGGGCGCAAGATCTACAAGTTTTTCAGCCGGGAAATCTTTGGGCTCGACCGCACGATCGAGCGGCTGGTGGAAGAGTATTTCCACGCGGCGGCCATGCGCCTCGACGTGCGCAAGCGGATTCTGCTCTTGATGGGACCGGTGAGCGGCGGGAAGTCGACCATCGTCACGCTGCTCAAACGCGGCCTCGAGCAGTATTCGCGCACCGACGAAGGGGCGCTGTACGCGATCAAGGGCTGCCCGATGCACGAGGAACCCCTGCACCTCATTCCCCACGCCCTGCGGCCCGAGGTGGAAAAGGAGCTGGGGGTGAAGATCGAGGGCGACCTGTGCCCGCACTGCCAGATGCGCCTCGAGACGGAATACGGCGGGCGCGTGGAAGACGTGCTTGTCGAGCGCATCTTCCTGTCCGAGGCCAAGCGCATTGGCATCGGCACCTTCAGCCCCTCCGACCCGAAGTCGCAGGACATCGCCGACTTGACCGGTTCGATCGACTTTTCGACGATCATGGAGTACGGATCGGAGTCGGACCCGCGGGCGTACCGCTTTGACGGCGAGCTGAACAAGGCCAACCGCGGGATGATGGAGTTTCAGGAGATGCTGAAGTGCGACGAGAAGTTCCTGTGGAACCTCCTGTCGCTGACGCAGGAAGGGAACTTCAAGGCCGGTCGCTTCGCCCTCATTTCGGCCGACGAGCTGATCGTCGCCCACACCAACGAGGCGGAGTACAAGGCCTTCATCGCCAACAAGAAGAACGAGGCCCTGCAGTCGCGGATCGTCGTCATGCCCATTCCCTACAACCTGCGCGTCTCCGACGAGGAAAAGATCTACGAGAAGCTGATCCGCCAGAGCGACCTCGGCCACGTGCACATCGCCCCGCACGCTCTGCGCGCCGCGGCCATCTTCTCCATCTTGACGCGGCTGAAGGAGTCGAAGAAGCAGGGCATGGACCTCTTGAAGAAGATGCGCCTGTATGACGGCGAGGCGGTGGAAGGATACCGCGACGCCGACGTCGAGGAACTGCGCAACGAGTTCCCCGACGAAGGGATGACGGGCATCGACCCGCGCTACGTGATCAATCGCATCTCCAGCGCGCTCATCCGCCGCGACACCGAGTGCATCAACGCCCTCGACATCCTGCGTTCCTTGAAGGAAGGGTTCGATCAGCATCCCTCCATCACCAAGGAGATGCGCGAAAAGTACCTCAATTTCATCGCCATCGCCCGCCAGGAGTACGACGAGCTGGCCAAGAAAGAGGTGCAGAAGGCCTTCGTCTACTCCTACGAGGAGTCGGCCAAGACGCTCCTCGACAACTACCTTGACAACGTGGAGGCCTACTGCAACGAGACGAAGCTGCGCGACCCGATCACCGGCGAAGAGGTGGAGCCGGACGAAAAGCTGATGCGCTCGATCGAGGAGCAGATCGGCGTTTCCGAAAACGCCAAGAAGGCCTTCCGCGAAGAGATCCTCATCCGCATCTCGGCGTACGCGCGCAAGGGCAAACGCTTTGACTACAACAGCCACGAGCGGCTGCGGGAGGCCATCGAGAAGAAGCTGTTCGCCGATCTCAAGGACGTCGTCAAGATCACCACGTCCTCGAAGGTTCCTGACGAAAACCAGCTGAAGAAGATCAACGAGGTGACGAAGCGGCTGATCGACGAGCACGGCTACTGCCCGATCTGCGCCAACGAGCTGCTTCGCTACGTGGGCAGCCTGCTCAACCGGTAGACGCGGCACCACACGGCCGGAAAGGGGGGAACCGAGATGAACCCCGAATTCATCGTTTCCAAGGACGACTGGTCCCTCCACCGCAAAGGCTACCAGGATCAAATGCGCCACCAGGAGAAGGTGAAAGAAGCGATCCGCGACAACCTCGGCGACCTGATTACCGAAGAGAGCATCATCCTGTCGAACGGCCGCGACGTCGTGAAAATCCCCATTCGCAGCCTCGACGAGTACCGCTTCCGATACAACTGGCAAAAGCAGCCGCACGTCGGCCAGGGCGACGGCAAGTCCCGCGTCGGCGACGTCATCGCGCGGGACGGCCAGACAGCGGGACCGGGCAAGGGGAAGGGCGCCGGCGATCTTCCCGGCGACGATTACTATGAGGCGGAGATCACCGTGGCGGAGATCGAGGAGATGCTTTTTGCCGAGCTCGAGCTGCCCAACCTGAAGCAGAAGGAGATGGAGAACCTCGTCGTCGAGGATATCCGGTGGAACGACGTGCGCAAAAAGGGGCTGATGGGCAACATCGACAAGAAGCGCACCCTCCTTGCGGCCCTCAAGCGCAGCGCCCTGGCCGGCAAGCCCTTCCGCATCACCGTCGACGACCTGCGCTTCAAGACGTGGGAGGAAGTGATCCGCCCGCACACCAACGCCGTCGTCATCGCCATGATGGACACCAGCGGGTCGATGGGCGCCTTCGAGAAATACTGTGCGCGCAGCTTCTTTTTCTGGATGACCCGCTTTCTGCGCACGAAATACCAGTCGGTGGAGATCGTGTTCATCGCGCATCATACGGAAGCCAAAGAGGTTTCCGAGGAAGCCTTTTTCTCCAAAGGAGAAAGCGGCGGCACGATTTGCTCGTCCGCCTACCGCAAGGCGCTGGAAATCATCGATACCCGTTATCCGCCTTCGCGATACAACCTGTACCCCTTCCATTTTTCCGACGGCGACAACCTGACTTCGGACAACGAGCGCTGTGTGCGCCTGGTCAAAGAGCTGATCAGCCGGTGCAACCTCTTCGGCTACGCCGAGGTCAACCAGTACAATCGGCACAGTACCCTGATGTCGGCCTACCGGCACATCAAGGATCCCAAATTCCTCCACTGCATCATTCGGGAGAAGGCCGACGTGTACAAAGCCCTCAAGACGTTCTTCAGCAACCCGAAGAAGGCGAATTGACGGGGTGCCCGCGAGGAGGCGATCCGGATGCGCGACGACGAGAAGCGGGCGTTGGAACGGGCCATCGCCGAGATCACCGAAGTGGCCAAAGGCTTTGGCCTTGATTTTTATCCGATGCGCTACGAGATCTGTCCGGCCGACATCCTCTACACCTTTGGCGCCTACGGCATGCCGACGCGCTTTTCGCACTGGAGTTTTGGGAAAGCCTTCCATCGGATGAAGCTGCAATACGATCTGGGGCTGTCGAAGATCTACGAGCTGGTGATCAATTCCAACCCCTGCTACGCCTTTCTGCTGGAGGGCAACTCCCTGATCCAAAACAAGCTGATTGTGGCCCACGTGCTGGCCCACTGCGACTTCTTCAAAAACAACGTGCGCTTTGCCAACACCAAGCGCGACATGGTGGAAAGCATGGCCGCAAGCGCGGAGCGCATTCGGGCCTACGAAATCCAGTACGGCAAGCTGGAAGTGGAGCGCTTCCTTGATGCGGCGATGGCCATTCAGGAGCACATCGACCCGAGCCTTTTGCGGCCCAAGCTGCGGTGGAAGCGGCACGAGCCGCCTCAGGGGGAAGAGCTCAAAAAGCCCCGCACGCCTTACGACGACCTGTGGAAGCTGGATGAAACGGGCGCCGAGGCGCGCGCGGCGGCGAGCGATCCGATCAAGAAGCGCAAGTTTCCGCCGGAGCCGGAAAAGGACCTCGTGCTGTTCATCGAGGAGTACAGCACCGTCCTGGAGGACTGGCAGCGCGACATCCTGACCATCCTGCGCGAGGAGATGCTCTACTTCTGGCCGCAGCTGGAGACGAAGATCATGAACGAGGGGTGGGCCACCTATTGGCACACGCGCATCATGCGCGAACTCGACCTCACCGAGGACGAGATCATCGAGTACGCCCGCCTGCACGCTGCCGTCATCCAGCCCTCCCGCACCACCATCAACCCATATTTGCTCGGGTACCGCATCTTTGAGGACATTGAGCGGCGCTGGGATCACCCCACCGAGGAGGAAAAGCGGCGTTTCGGGCGTCGGAGCGGCCAGGGGCGGCGGAAGATCTTCGAGGTGCGCGAGCTGGATTCCGACACGTCCTTTCTGCGCGACTACCTGACGAAAGAGCTGGTGGAGGAACTGGACCTCTACCTGTACGCGAAAGCGGGCAACGAATGGGTGATCACCGACAAAACCTGGGAGACCGTGCGCGATCAGCTCGTGGCGCTGCGCGTCAACGGCGGGTTTCCCTACATCACCGTGCAGGACGGCGATTACCTGCGCAACGGCGAGCTTTACCTCAAGCACCATTACGAAGGGGTGGAATTGGACATCAAGTACCTGGAGAAGACGCTGCCCTATGTGTACCAGCTGTGGGGGCGTTCCGTCCATCTCGAGACGGTGGTGGAAAGCCGCAGCGTGCTGTTTACGTATGACGGCAAAAAGGTGCATCGCCGGTTTTTGTGACCCGGGTGCCCGTACCGAGGGACGGGACACCCGGTTTGTTATCTGGCACGCCGATCCTAATTTATATTGATTCTAAAGAAGAAATTTGTTTAAATTAAAGGGAGAGGTGTTGCGGAAAGGAGGGGTGGCGATGGAACGCGATCTGGTGGCCCGGCTCGCAAACGGGACGATTCTCTTGTACGAAGGCGATCGGGTGGTGGGCAAGTTTGTCTGCGATCGGCGTGGGATTTGCCGATTGCTTCCGGTGACGGATCTCCAGCAGAAGGGCGTTGGGGCCTCAACGTCCGCGTATGCGGAGGATTGCGACCTCGGTTGGTGCTGAGGGGTTTCCTCTGCCAATCCATTGCTCTATCGACGGCCGAACAGGCTCCCAAAGGGGATCCGGTTTCCCCTTGGCGGAGCCTGTTTTGCTTTCGTTATAAAATTATTAAAATTATACATTATTCTGCTGAATGATTTTCCATTTAATTTCCATATTTTTTGGGTTGGCTTGGTGGAAGGGGTATGGTACCCTGAAACTGTCGGCGGGCCGCCCGCAACGAAAGGGACAAGCCTTCGCAAACGGAAGGGACAAGCCGTGTCGCGGCTGCGTGTTGCCAACGGGACGAGGGAGGGTGATCAGCAAAATCGCCTTGAAGGAGGGATAGCGTGCGCAACCACGCGCGAAAGACGTGGAAGACGTTGGGAGCCATCTGTCTCACCACAAGCCTGACGTTTTCGATGATTGCGCCAAGTGCAGAAGCAGCGTCGTTTGCGTATATTTGGAAATCTGTAACGTCGCAAACCGGGAAGCCTGGCACGTTCGTTTCCATCACCAACGGTACGGTTTCCAAGGGGACCAGCTCGACGAACGGTTCGCCGACCAAGACTCCGGCGACGAAGGCGGGGTCTGTACCGATCGCTTCGACGAACGGTTCGTCGACATGGGAAGCGCCGGCGACCACCCCGACGAAACCGGCCGCGCCGAAAACCGAGGCGCCGAGCCCGCGCGATTCGTCCCTGGCTGACACCATCATCGCCACCGGCGAGAAGTACCTCGGGACACCGTACAAGTTTGGCGCCAACTATGCGCGCGACCGCGCCTTTGACTGCTCGGAGTTTACCCGCGTCGTGTTTGGCGAAAACGGCATCACCCTGCCGCGCAGCTCGCGCCAGCAAGCACAAGTCGGCCGCACGGTTTCGCTGAATGCTCTGCAAAAAGGCGACCTGATCTTCTTCGACACGTCGTCGGCCCGTGCCGGCATCGACCACGTAGCCATCTATGCGGGGAACGGCAAGATCTTGCACGCCATCCCGCGCGGCGGCGTCCGGTACGACAGCTTCTCCGGCTACTGGGTGCGCGCGGCGGTGACGGCCAAGCGAGTGATCGAGTAAGCCAGGCCGGCAGAGACAAAGAGCCCCCACCACACCCAAGTGGTGGGGGTTTTCGAACACATTCCCCCACATTCCCCCACATTCCCCAAAAGGGCGGTGGGGGTTCTCGCGTTTTCACGGGTTTCTCGACGTGCCCACATCCTCGGGCCGCCAGTCGCCGCACCCGAGCCACAGCGTCGGCTTGCCCGTTGGGCCGGTGAAGAGACGGAAGGCAACCATCCCGAGGGAAAAGCAGGTTTTCAGGCTCGGAACGTTGTCCACGGCGACGCGGACGTACAGTTTGCCCAGGCGGTGGATGACGGCGGCGGTCAGCGCCTTGGCGATGCCGCGCCGGCGGAACGCCGGGTGGACGACGACGAGCGACTCCTTGCGCCCGTAGTCGCAGGCAGCCAGACATCCCGCGAGGCCGCCTTTGGCCGTTTGGGCGACGACAACGAGGGTGCCGGGCTGGTTGAGATCGTCCGGGCCAAGATGGCGCAGCCAGCGGATGGCGCGGTGCGTGATGCGCCGGTCACCGTGGCGGCGCACGAGAGCGAGAACGCGCGGGCGCAGCCGCTCCCACTCCGCAGGGGGGACGACGCGGATCTTCATCCCCGCTTCCCTCCGGTGCGAAAACCGGCTGCCCATTGGGCGTAGCGGACGCGCGTATTCAAGGCGCGGCGCTGGATGTCCGGTTCATCGAAGGTCATCGGCTTGGCGTTGGCCTCAAAGAACCACAGCTTGCCGTGGCGGTCGACGGCGAAGTCCATCGAGCACTCCGCCAGATTGGGCATGTGCCGCTCGAGCGTATGCGCGACGGCCAGGGCCCCCGAACCGAGCTGGTCTTGCAGGCGGGCGGCGGCGTCGGACGAGAGCGCCTGGGCCAGAAGCACCTGCGGGTTGCCGATGCGCCCGCCTTGGGGCACGTGCGTGGTAATGCCGCCTGCGGGGGCGACCCGCGCGCCGATGCCGGTAAGCTGCCACTGGCCCCGTCCATCCTTTTGCACCAGGGCGCGCAGGTCGAAGGGCTGGCCGCGGACCTTTGCCAGCTCGATGCCTTGTTGGACCAGATAGGGCGCATGGCCGATCCACCGCCAGCACCACGTTTCCAGATCGTCAATGCGCGGGAATGCGGCGGACTGCCGCATCCCCTTTTTCGATTGCCCGATCGCTTCGTAGCCGACCGGGGTTTTCGTGACACGCAGGACCCCTTCGCCGGCTTTTCCGCCGCACGGCTTGAGAAAGACCGACGGATAGCGCGCCAAAAACGCGCGCAGCGTTGCCGGGGTGGCGCGCGCGGTGTCGGGCAGGAGCGGGCGCAAGGGACGCGCGGCGCGCAGCCACCGAAAGAGCTGCCACTTGTCAAAGAAGCCGCGGTTGAAGAGGTGCGCGCGTTCCGCCAGCCACGCGAGAAAGGCTTGCACGGCGGGCCGCTGTTCCCACTGGCGGTAGGGGATCCGGTTGTACACCACGTGCGGCAGCGGAAGCAGGGCGTCAATCCATCGGCCGTTATGGGGCAGCCGACCGATGACGGTTAGGGCGGTGCGGTCCACGTCGTCCGGGGTAAACACGAAGGCGATGCCCCCGAGCCGACGCGCCGTTTGACAGAGGGCCGCCAAGTGACCGGCGTTGCCGCGCAGGCGGCCCTGCGCGTCACGCAGGGTGAGAATGCCCAAGAGCGGACCGAGGCGGATGCGGTCGGGCTTTTGGTCGATGAGGAGGCGGCCGCGCCAGTTGCGCGGGCCGGTCGAGGCGCCGGCCGGCCATCGGCTGTGCACGTCGACCGCCCACGGTTGATCGAGGGCGCCGGAGGTGAGCGGGAGGCCCGCCGAGGCCAGAGCGGGATGGACCACATGCCACCGGCGGTCGGAAAGGGAGAGGAACACATGCGCGTGAGGGTCCATACACGTCCTCCTTTCGCAGCGCCGCGGCGCTGCTCGCGACGCCATATCAAGCAAAACGCGCCAAGAACAAGGCGTAGTCGAGGATGGCCTTTCGGGAGAGGCGATCGGCTTCGCGCATGCTCGGATGGTGGAACACCGAGCGTCCCGGCTTGGCGTTGGCCTCGAACATCCACACGCCTCCCGCGCGATCGACGCCGAGATCAAAGCCGAGTTCCCCAACAGGGGCGGCAAAGGACGTCTCCAAGGCGCGGGCCAGGCGCAGCGCGGCCTGTTCAATCCGCGTCAAGATGTGTTTCGCCTGTTCGCCAAAGGTGGCACGGAGCGCCGTTTGGGCCTCCATCAGCGTGCCGCCCGTGCGCAGGTGGGTGGTGATGCAGCCCGGCCCGGCCATCTTGGCGCCGATGGCGACCACCATCCACTGGTCGGTGCGGGTTTTGTGCGCGTGCACGCGGAAGTCGACCGGGCGGCCTTGATAGGTGATGAGGTTGATGCCTTGCTGGGCGATGTACCGGGGAAGTCGCGGGATGAGGCCCAAGCGGCGCAACGCCTCGGCCACGCTGGAAAACCGGTAGAGCACGTTTTTCTCCCCGCGGCGAAAGCGCACCAGGAGACCCATGCGCGGATGGCGCAAGAACTGATAGATGCCGAGGCCCAGGCTCCCGCCGGCCGGTTTGAGGTAGACGCTGGAATGGGCGCGCAAAAGCCGGGCAATGTCTTCTGCGGTAGGCATGAAGACCGTTTCCGGCAAGAGGGGGCGGATGTCGGCAAAGCGGAGCAACCGTTGGTGGACCTCCCATTTGTGAAAGAATCCCGGGTTAAAGATGGGAATGGCGAGGGCGTGAAGCCCGTGCTTGGCCTGTTGAACGGTTTTGAGGGCTTCCGCTGTGCGGTTGGGCACGCGATCGTAGACGACGTCGGGCAGCGGTGCCCATCCGGTGTGCCATTGTCCTCCCCGCCAGGAGGAGGCGCGCACGCGTCGGTTCTCCCAATCGATGTCCAAAGGCGTGAAGACGTAATAGAAACACCCCATTTCCGGAGCCACGGCCAACAGGTGGCGGAAAAAGGCGCTGCGCAGGCCAAAGGGCTGTTGGGGCCACCGCGTTCGACCGGTTGTGAGGATGCCCACCACCGGCCCGAGGGAAAGGGTGTTGCCGCTGGCCCGCAGGTGGACCGGTCCGCCGTGGGGGATGAGCAGCTCGTTCCATACCGGCGCGCCAACGACGGCGACGGAGGCGGAAGCGCGGTGCCGGAGGACGGTGACGAGGGCGGACCGTTGGCCTAAGCGTACGGACAGCGTTTGGCCAGGAGCGAGGCTCAGGGAGCGCAAGACGGGCGACGAGAGGTACAGAACCGGTTTCCCGATCGAATGGCGCTGGAGGGTGACGCGGATCGTGGTCATGAAAAGCGGCCTCCTGTTTGTGGGGAACTCATGAGCAGCCAGCGGGCATACTCCAGGGGACGCAGGACCGACAGCCGCGCGGCCTTCCAATCGCCCGTGTGCCAAAAGGATGCACGGCCGGGTTTGGAGTTGACCTCCAGGATCCAGACGCGGCCGTCGGGTTCGATGCCCAGGTCAATGCCGAGTTCAAAAAGCCGCCCGTGGTGCGCTTCCAGGTGGCTGGGCAGGACGGTGGCAATGGTGTGGACATGCTCAGTAATGCGGGCCACCGTTTGGTGGGGATAGTGGGCCTCCAAAAACGGTTGGGTGGCCAGCGCGCGACCACCGCCATGCAGGTTGGCGGTCAGGCTGCCCGGTTGGCCCGCGCGTACGGCCGATCCGGTCAGCCGCCACGTGCCTGTGCCGTCTTTTTGCACCAGCACGCGGAGGTCGAAGGGCGTCTGGTCGACGGTGTGCAGGGCGAGATACGGCTGGACAATCAGCGAATGGGACCGGTGAAGGGGAACGAGATGCGCCCACAGCGCTTCGAAGCTGGCGATGCGCCGGGCTACGGGGCGGTTGTGGCCGTCCCGGCCGACCACGCGCCATCCGCCGCTCTCCGGCTGGATGCGGAGCACGCCACGTCCTTGCGCGCCGCCGCGCGGTTTGACGACGACGCTCCCATGACGGCGAAGCCACAGGCGAAGCAGCGCTGCCGAACTGAGCGGCGCCGTTTCTGGAAGATAGGGGCGAAGCGCGGGCGAGGTGCGCAGCATCCGGTAGACCGCCCATTTGTGCGGCAAGCCGTGGCCGAGGAACAGGATGTGGGGCAAGGCCTTGATCGCCGCAACAAAAGGCGACAGACGGCGGTATGCGGTGCGGTTGGGGTAGTAGCAACGGTCGTACAGCAAGGCGGGCAATGCGATGGGTTCGCGCCGCCAGCGGCCGTTTCGCCAAGCGTAACCGGAGGCGCGTCGCGAACCGAGGTGGACGGTTCGCGGATCCAGGACGAACACCTGAATCTTTAGCTCCTGCCCGGCTTCCGCCAATTGGGTGAAAAACGTCCGCTCGGCGAAGGGAAAGGGCGCTGCGCTCATGGCGAAGGCCAGAACGCCTAACGAGCTCCAGGGGGCCATGCTGGTTCGCTCCTCGTGACCTGTTGGCGGTACACGTACCACGCGTAATCGGCGAGATGGAGGGCGGAAGGCCGCGGGCGGGGCAGTGTTGCGGGTAACCGCAGTTCTTCCGCCCGTTCCTCGATCTTCGACGGTTTCGCGTTGGCTTCGATGACCCAAATTTTCCCTTGTCTATCCACGGCCAGGTCGATGCCCAGCTCGGCAAAGTGGCCCGGGATGGTCTGTTCAATGCATTTGGCCACGAGAAGGGCTTTTTGGCGCAAAGCGCTGAGTGACGGCCGCGGAGCGGAGCGGGGCATGGCCTGTGCCAGCGCCTGCGCGGCGGGCAGCGACGCGCCGCCCCGGGCGAGGTTGGTCACGATGCCGCCGGCCGGCCCCGTGCGCGCAACGATGGAGGTGATTCCCCACGCACCGGTTCGCCCTTTTTGCACCAGCACGCGAAAATCGACCGGCGCTTGCTGGTAGGTGAGAAGCAGGAGCCCCTGTTGCACGAGATACGGCCGTTTGCCGAGCCGCAGCGCCAAAAACTGCGCGGCCTGGGTCCAGCGCGAAAAGACGCGCCGGATCGTCCCCGACAGCGTGGTGTACCAGATGGCAAATCGCCGCTTCTCCTTGCGGATGCGGTAGATGCCGTGGCCCAAGCTGCCATTTGTTGGCTTGAGGTAGACGAGGCCATAACGGTCGAGCAGTTCCTTTACCGTGGCCGGGCCCTGGTAGAGTCGGGTATCGGGTAAGCTGGACGCCAGCTCGGGGACGGTGGACAGCTGGCGGTGAACCATCCATTTGTCCAAAAACCGTTCGTTGAAGATGGCCACACCGGCGTTCCGCAGCTGAAGGAGGAGCTGCTGGCTGGCGGCGGTCCCTTCACTGAGCCGGGAGGACAGCCGGTTGTAGACGGCGTGGGGCAAGGGCAGGCGGGCGCGGTGAAAGGCGTTGTGGCGGTAGATCCAACCGCAAATGGTGGACCGGTCGGCGGCGACGTCCTCCGCCGTAAACGCGTAGACCAGCATGCCGTGCCGCGCGCCACTGGCGATCAGCTCGAGGAAAAACGGGGTAAAATGACCAAAGGGGCGTGCCGGTTCGTTTGCGTGCGCCCGGGAGACCAGAACGCCGAGGATCGGCCCCAGGTCAAGGCGATGCTCGTCTCGAAAATAGAGAATGCGCGCCAGGCGGGGTCCCGGAAGGCACAAGGCTTGGGCGAGCGGCGGGTTCAGGCGGATGAGCGTCGCCGAGCCGCTTCCGATGGCGACCGCCGCAGCAGCTTGGCGAGAGCCAAAGGAGACGCGCAGGGGAACGTTGGTGGGAATGGCCATGCGCTTCGCTAGGCTTTGGGGCAAGATGATGACGGGGGTTTTGCCGGCATTCGCATCGACCTGCACGAACACGCGCATGACGCGCATCGCACCATCGCCCCCTTTGTCTCCGTTTGACTACTGTATCGTATGTAGGCTTGCGCGGCCCGGTGCGCGGATCGGGCTCGACCAAAGGAGGCGGTACGGTGAGCGCGGTGTTGGAGATTGGATTTGGGGCGCTCATGGGTGCATTCATCGGCGGGGCAACCAATTACCTGGCCATCCGCATGTTGTTTCGGCCTTATGCGCCGTGGCGGATCGGGCGGTGGACCTTGCCGTTTACGCCCGGCCTGATTCCCAAGCGACGCGGGGAGTTGGCCCGGCAGCTGGGCGATCTGGTGGCTCGCCATCTCGTCACCGCCCAGGGACTGCGGCGGGCCATGGCCAGTCCGGCGTGGCGGAACGCCGTTGAAGCGCACGTCCGTGCCCGCCTGCGCCAAGCACGGGTCGACGAGCGCTCGCTGCGCGACATCGTGGCCGCCTTGCCGGTCGAGATCCGGCGGAAGGCCCTGCGGCTGTGTCTTCGCCTTGCGCGCGAGGGAGAAGCGGCTGCCGTGGCGGCCCTCCGGCGCTGGGTCGCGGAAAAGGGCGCGCAGTCCCTTGGTGCCCTCATGCCGCCTGATGCGCGGGAGTGGGCGGAACGCCTGGCCGAGCGGGCCGCGCCGCATGTTGCGTACGAGCTGGTCTCTTTTCTGGCCAGCGAGCAGGGACGGCGGGAGCTGGCCCGGGCCTTCCGGGAGGCGATGGCCCAGCGCGGCGTGGTGGGGGCGTTGGCCGGCGTCCTGCTGTCGGAGGAGCGGGTGGCGCACGGGCTGTCCCGCGCCCTCGCCGAGGGGTTGCGGCGGCCGGCGGCGGTGGATGCGCTGGCCCGCCTTCTGCGGGCCCTGGTGGCCGAACTGTGGCGGCGCCCGGCGGCGACGTTCTTGGCCGTGCTGCCGGAGCGCTCCCGCGGCGGCCTGATGCGGCGCCTTCTCCGCGTGCTCGCCTCCTCGCGCTTGGGGGAGGTGACCTTGGCCGAGATGGGCCGCCTCTTGCCCGCCCGGGTGGTGGACGTGTGGTTGCCCGCCGCTGCGGTGGCGGTCCTCGACGGGCTTGTCGCGCGCATGGAAAAGCTGCTTGCGTCGCTGCCGCTGGCCGAAGCGGTGCGGCATGAAGTGGATGCCTTCTCGCTCCCGGAATTGGAGGCGCGGATCGTGGAGGTGGCCGGACACGAGCTGCGGTGGATCACCCTGCTCGGAGCCGTGATTGGCGGTTTGGTCGGCGCGGTGCAGACGGCCATTGTGTTGGGACTGGGGTAGCACGGGGGCCGAGCGGCCGCGCAATCGATGGCCCGCAGAAGGCGAGGCGGATTTGCGGAGGAGGAAACGGGGCATGGATCGCGAAGATAGGGAATAGTGTGCAGGGGAACACGAACAGAGAAACACGCCGTTTCGGGAGGGATCGCCATGGAACTGGTGTACCACGGGCACAGCTTTGTGGAGGTGCGCCACGAAGGGAAAACCATCCTCATTGACCCCTTTGTGACGGGCAATCCGCTGGCCAAGGTGAAGCCGGAAGCGCTTTCCGCCGACTTCATCCTCCTCACCCACGGCCACGGCGACCACGTGGGGGACGCGGTGGCCATCGCCAAGCGCACCGGGGCGACGGTAGTGGCCGTCTTTGAGCTGGCCACCTACCTGTCCTGGCAGGGCGTTTCCGTGCACCCGATGCACATCGGCGGGTCGCGCGATTTTGGCGGTTTTCGCGTGAAGTTTACGCCGGCCTTTCACGGGTCGAGCTTTGTGGAGGAGGACGGGCGACGGATCGTCTACACCGGGATGCCGGCGGGGATTCTGCTGTTTCTCGGCGGCAAGACGATCTACCATGCCGGGGACACGGCCCTCTTTGGCGACATGAGGCTGATTGGCGAGCGGCATGCGCCGGACGTGGCCTTCCTGCCCATCGGCGACAACTTCACGATGGGGCCCGAGGATGCCCTGGTGGCCGCCGAATGGGTGAAGGCCAAGACGGTTGTCCCCATCCACTACAACACGTTCCCGCTCATTGAACAGGACGCTCACGCCTTTGTTCGGGCGCTGAAGGAGAAGGGCATAAACGGCGTGGTGTTGGAAAGCGGGCAGTCGCTGACCCTGTGACCGCTGCGGGGGTGGGGGATATGCGCCAGGAATCGGGGGAGGGAGCGCGTGAGCCGGGAAGCGTACATCGAGCGGTGGTTTGTGCGGGAAGACGAGGTGCTGCGCGCGGTGCGCGCGGGGATTGCCGCGCGGGGGATGCCGGAGATTTCCGTGACGCCCCAGTTGGGGCGGCTGTTGCATTTGCTCGTGAAGCTGGTCGGGGCGCGACGCGCGCTGGAGATCGGTGCACTCGGGGGGTATAGCGGCATCTGGATCGCCCGCGCCTTGCCGGAGGACGGCGAATTGGTGTCCCTCGAGATCCATCCGGTGTACGCGGCGGTGGCGCGCGAACATGTCGACCGCGCCGGCGTGGGGCACAAGGTGCGCTACGAGATCGGCCCCGCCCTGGAGACGCTGCCGCGGCTCGAACAGCGGGGGGAGCGCTTTGACTTTGTCTTCATTGACGCCGACAAGGAAAACTACCCGCATTATCTGGAATGGGCCGTGCGGCTGGCACGGCCGGGCGCGGTCATCACTGCCGACAACGTGTTTTGGCAAGACCGCATTTTTGACGAGAGGATCGAGGACGGCGCGACGCGGGGCATCCGCGCGTTTCATGAGCGCCTGGTCTCCCATCCGCGCCTGGAGGCCACGTTGCTGCCCCTCGACGACGGGTTCGCGGTGGCGCGCGTGAAAGCCGAGGCGACTGAAAACATCCGCGTCCCGGATTGACGCGGGGCAATACCGGCGGGCAAGACGTGGAGATCCGGCGCGTCAAGCCGGTGCGCGTCCTGCCCGCCGTCATGCTGTTACCGCATCACGAGGTCGACGGCCAGCGCCCCGGCGATGCCGGCGGCCACGACGAGGAGGAGATGGGCACGCCGCCATGCGAGGGCTGCCGCCGCCAGCGCGCCAACGGTGGCGGATGCGGGATGCCCCGTGGCGGTGAACACCCCGGGCACGATGAGGGCGCCGAGGGCGGCATAGGGGAGGAAACGGAAAAAACGCTCCACCGCGGGTGGCCACGCGCGTCCCGGCAGGAAGACCAGCGGCAACATGCGCGGCAGATAGGTGACCGCTCCCATGGCCACGACGAGGGCCAGAAGGCTGTCCGCATGGCTCACGGTCTCACCTCCTTGGCGGCCGTCGTCGCGTTGCGGGAGTCAGACGTGTCGCCCTCGGCGAGGGCTGCGCCAACGGCAGCGCCGACCACGGTGGCCAGCACGATGCGCCAACCCGGCGAAAGCGGCACCGCCGCGGCAAGGGCCGTCAAGGCGGCGTGGGTCAGGGCGGCCGAAGCGGCTACGGCGGCCACGGCACGGGAGGTGCGCATCGGCGGGATCAGGAGGCCGAGAAACATGGCGTACAGGGCGATCCCCAGGCTCGCTTGCAGCGCCTGCGGCAGGCCTGCCCCGACGACCAGGCCGAGGACCGTGCCCACGTTCCACGCGGCAAAGGCGATGGCGTTCAGGCCCAGCAGGAAGGCGGGGCGCAGCGTGGCGTCGGGCGCAAGCGCGGCGACGGCAAAGGTTTCGTCCGTCACGCCATAGGCCACGAGCGCGCGCAGCGGTTTTGGCACGCCCGGCTCGATGCGCCGGGACAGGGCCGCCGTCATGAGCAGGTGGCGCAGGTTGAGGAGAAACGTGGTCAGCACGATCTCGCTCCACGCCACGCCCAAGGCGAGGAGGTTGACGGCGACGAACTGGCTGGCCCCGGCATAGACGAGCGCCGACATGGCCACCGCCGCCACTTCCGGAACGCCGGCCGATCGGGCGAGCACGCCAAAGGCCATGGCGATGGGCAGGTAGCCGACGGCAATGGGCGCGCCGGCGCGAAGGCCTTGGAAAAAGGCGCGGTGCGCGTCGCGGTTCATCGGTTGTTGCCTCCTTTTTCGCAAGCCAAAGGATTTACAATGTATTATACATTCGTACAATATAACATACAATCGGTTGACAACCGGTAACTCTCGAAACCCGCTTCCCATCACCGTGTCCAAAACGTTTCCGACCTCAGGTGACTCCCATGGAGCCGATTCACGTGCAGATTGGCCGCAATCTGCAGCGCCTGCGCAAACAGCGCGGGCTCAGCCTCGACAAGCTGGCCGAACTCACCGGCGTGAGCAAGGGCATGCTCGCCCAGATCGAGCGCGGCGAGTCGAGCCCGACG
The DNA here is from genome assembly GCF_014646935.1 of Calditerricola satsumensis. Classification (GTDB taxonomy): domain Bacteria; phylum Bacillota; class Bacilli; order Calditerricolales; family Calditerricolaceae; genus Calditerricola; species Calditerricola satsumensis. The sequence continues at coordinate 44,770 of NZ_BMOF01000003.1, forward strand.
GTGACCACGCTGTGGAAGATTGCCGCCGGATTGAACCTGACCTTCTCGGCGCTGATTGAGCCGGAACACCCCACGGTTACCGTCGTGCCCCGCGCCGCCACCTCCCCCGTTGTCGAGGAAGGCGGTGGGTATCGCGTATACCCCCTGTTTCCCTTTGACCGGGCGACGCGCTTTGAAGTGTACCGGGTGGAGATGGATCCCGGCGTGACCCACGCCTCCGAGCCGCATCCCGCCGGCGTCGAGGAATACCTGCTCGTCGCCGAAGGGAGCCTCTCCGTCGACGTGGACGGCTGCACGTACACCTTGCGCGCCGGGGACGCCCTGCGCATGGCCGCGGATCGCCCCCACACGTACCGCTGCGGCGATCGGCCGACGCGGGTGCACATGCTCCTCGTCTACCCCCCGCGCTGAGGGGCGCGGTTGTGTAGCGGAGCGCGCGGCGCTATAATAGGGCAAAGTCCAGTGGATCACAGCACCGGTGAGAGGAGTACGACAGATTTTCAAAAAAGCGTGGTGACGGGGATTTGACGACGAAACACGAGCAGATTCTCCAGTACATCGAGTCCCTGGAAGTCGGGACGAAAATCTCGGTGCGCCAGATTGCCCGGGACATGGGGGTCAGCGAGGGAACCGCCTACCGGGCGATCAAGGACGCCGAGGCGCGCGGGCTGGTCAGCACCATCGAGCGCGTCGGCACCGTGCGCATCGAGAAGAAGCAGAAGGAGAACATCGAGAAGCTCACCTTCGCCGAGGTGGTCAACATCGTCGAGGGGCACGTTCTCGGCGGGCGCGAGGGGCTGCACAAGACCCTGAACAAATTTGTGATCGGGGCCATGAAGCTGGAGGCGATGATGCGCTACGTCGAGCCGGGCAGCCTCTTGATCGTGGGCAACCGCGATCAGGCCCACAAGCTGGCCCTCGAGCACGGGGCGGCGGTGCTGATCACCGGCGGGTTTGACGCCAGCGACGAGGTGAAGCGCTTGGCCGACGAATACGCCCTGCCGCTCATCTCGAGCAGCTACGACACCTTTACGGTGGCGTCGCTGATCAACCGGGCCATCTTTGACCGGCTGATCAAAAAAGAAATCGTTCTCGTCGAAGACATTCTCGTCCCGCGCCACGCCACGGTTGTGTTGCACCCGAACGACACCGTCGGCCGGTGGAAGGCCTTGCAGATGGAGACCGGGCATTCGCGCTATCCCGTTGTCGACGAGCACGACCGCGTCGTCGGCATCGTGACGACCAAAGACGTGATCGGCCATGAACCGGATGCGCCGATCGAGCGGGTGATGACCAAGCAGCCCCTGACGGCGTCGCCCAACATGTCCGTAGCGGCGGCCGCCCACCTGATGGTGTGGGAAGGCATCGAACTGTTGCCCGTTGTCGACGGCCAGCGGCGCCTCTTGGGCGTCGTGAGCCGCCAGGATGTCCTTAAGGCCTTGCAGTACATGCAAAAGCAGCCGCAAGTCGGCGAAACCTTCGCCGACCTGATCACCACCCGCTTCACGGAAAACCGCGTCGACGGCCAGGTGGTGCTGCAAGGCGAGGTTACGCCGCAGATGACCAACCACTTCGGGATGATGGCCACCGGCGTTCTCACCCAGGTGATCGAGGAGGCGGCGCGACGCGTCCTGCGCCAGTACAAAAAAGGCGAGTTCGTGTGCGAAAACCTCAGCGTGTACTTTCTCAAGCCCATCCAGATCGACAGCGCCATCGACGTCCACCCCCGCGTGCTCGAAGTGAGCCGTAAGTTCGGCAAGGTGGACGTGGAAGTGTACCGCGAAGGCCAGCTGGTGGCCAAAGCCGTCCTGACGGCGCAGCTCTTTGAACGCTAAAAACCCCCGACAATGTCTGTCGGGGGTTGTCCGTATCGGGACCCTGCTGGCCTGTCAGCTACGTGGGTTGCGCCGAATCAGGTTTCGTCGCGAAGGGGAATGTACCAAAAGCCGTAGGGCGTCCGGTCGATGTGGACGGAGAAGCCGAGGGAGTCGAGCTCTTTCTCGATGTACCGGGCCACTTCAGGCGATTCGGTGAAGGCGGAATACCCCTCTTTCAGCTTCTCCACATGGGCACGCGCAAGGCGTTTGTTGCTAATGACCACATCGATCCCCCCTTCCGACGCAGTTGACGCTTCCAAAGAGTTAAAAAGCACCACAAATATTATATTGTCAAAACACCTGAAACGTCAAGGTATCGGTTGAGCGGCGGGCTGCGCATCCATATACAAGACCACCGTTTCCCCGACGACGAGCGTGCGCAGGGCAAGGCGGTAGGTACGGTCGTCGACGGTCACCGTCTGGTTGCCCAGCAGGCGAACGAGGGCACGGTGGGTTTCCAGCAGGCTGTTCACGGGAAGGCCGACCAAAAACCGGGCTTCCTTTTTCACGTGGCTCATGATCTCGGCTTGGAGAAAGGCGTCAAGGTTGTCGTTGACGAGCACCACCTCGAGTTTGCGCACCACCGGCTTGGCCGACCGCGCCTCTAACTTGTCCTGCAGGGCGCGCACCTCTTCTTGCAGTTTGGCGTTTTCGAGGGTGAGGGTCTTGACGGTCAGGTGGTAGCGGTCAACCTGCTGGCCGACGACGTAGAGGCACAGCACGGCACCGCACAACAGGCCGAAGAGAAAGACCATCTCGTAGCGAAACAGGCGGGGGTGGCGGCTCGCGGGGACGATGCGCATTACAGCCCCTCCCCTTTCGCAATCCAGTGCAGGAGGAGCGTGCCGCAGTGGGCGCCGGCGAAGGCCGACGACAGGAGCAGCACCTGTTTGATGAGCACCGAGGAGAGGTTTCCGCCTGTGACGCCGCTTTCAATGTGCTTGATGACGTCGAAGGTGCCGCCCACGGCGGCAACCAGGGCCCAGATTTTCAGCTTTTCCGCCAGGCTCAGCATCGTGTAGAGCGGCGGCAGGTTGACGAGGAGGGCTCCGAGCCCGCCGACGGAGGCCCCGCCCACCAACACACCGAAGGCGACGAAAAAGTACAGCACGGCGGTGGAGACAAATTCACTCATGGCGGCTTTCCCCCCCGCAATCCGGCGAGACTGATGGCCATCCGCGGCGGCGCGGATGGCGTGCGGCGTGGCGCATCGGCATCGTTCGGTAGATTGTATGACTCGTCCGCCGGTGCCATGCGGAGGCGAATGTATGTTTGGTTCGCCCGGTGTCTTGCGCTATCATTTTAGAGAAAGGAACGTTCGCGAGGGAGGATGGGACGTGGCCGCCTTCGTCCACTTGCACGTCCACAGCGAATACAGCCTGCTTGACGGCGCGGCGCGCATCGACGACCTGGCGGCGCGGGCGGCGGAGCTGGGGATGGAGGCCCTCGCCCTTACCGACCATGGCGTCCTGTACGGCCTGATCCCCTTTTACCGGGCCTGCCTCGAACGCGGCGTGCGGCCGATCCTGGGCATGGAGGCGTATGTGGTCAACGGGTCGGCGGCGGACCGGGCGCCGCGGGACCGCCAGCCGGTGTACCACCTCACCCTGCTCGCCGAAAACGAGACGGGGTACAAAAACCTGATGCGCCTGGCCACAGAGGCGCACCTTTTGGGCATGCACCACGGCAAGCCGCGCGTCGACAAGGAGATGCTCCATCGCCACCGCGCGGGCCTCATCGCCCTCACCGGATGCCTCCGCGGCGAGGTGCCCCAGCTCCTGCTCGCCGGCAAGACGGCGGAGGCCGAGCGGGCTCTGGCTCAGTACGTGGAGATCTTCGGGCGGGACAACGTCGTGGTGGAAGTGCAGGACCATGATCTGCCCGAGGAACGGCTGGTGAACGCCCGCCTGGTGGAGCTGGCCCGCCGCGCCGGACTGGCGGTGGCGGCGACGAACGACGTCCACTACATCCGCCGCGAGGACGCCCGTGTCCAGGAGGTGCTGATGTGCATCGCCACGGGCAAGCGCCTGGCCGACGAGAACCGGCTGCGCCTCCCCAACGACCGGTATTATTTCACCTCGGCCGAGGAAATGGCCGCGCGCTTTGCCCATCTCCCCGAGGCGCTGGAAACCACCGTGCGCCTTGCCGAGCGCTGCCGCGTGACGATTCCCCTCGGCCGGACGGTGCTGCCGCGCTTTCCCCTCCCGCCCGGCGAGCCGTCGGCCGACGCGTACCTGCGCAAGCTGTGCGAAGCGGGCGCCCGAAAGCGGTACGGAACGGTAAGCGAGGCGGTGCGCGCGCGGCTCGACCACGAGCTGGCCGTCATCGCCGAGACGGGCTTTGCCGACTACTTCCTCATCGTCTGGGACTTCATGCGCTACGCCCGCGAGCAGGGCATCCTCACCGGCCCGGGGCGGGGGTCGGCGGCGGGCAGCCTGGTGGCGTACTGCCTCGGGATTACCCAGGTCGACCCGCTCGAACACGGCCTTCTCTTTGAGCGGTTTTTGAACCGCGAGCGCGTCAGCATGCCCGACATCGACATCGATTTTTCCGACGAGCGGCGCGACGAGGTGATCCGCTACGTCGTCGAACGCTACGGCGCCGACCACGTGGCCCAGATCATCACCTTCGGGACGATGGCCGCCCGCGCCGCGGTGCGCGACGTCGGGCGCGTCCTCGATCTGCCCTACGGCAAGGTGGATGCCGTGGCCAAGCGGATTCCCGGCGGGCCGGGCATGACCCTCGAGCGGGCATTGCAAGAGGTGCCGCAGCTGGCGGCGCTGTACGAACAGGATCCCGAGGTGCGCCAGCTGATCGATATGGCCAAGGGGGTTGAGGGGCTGCCCCGCCATCCCTCAACCCACGCCGCGGGGGTGGTCATTTCGCGCGACCCGCTCACCGACCACACGCCGCTGACGGCCGGAAGCGGCCTGTGCCCGCTCACGCAGTACGACATGGCGGCCCTCGAGGCGATCGGCCTCCTCAAGATGGATTTTCTCGGCCTGCGCAACCTGACGATCATCGAGCGGACCCTCGATCACGTCGCGCGCACGACGGGCGAGCGGCCGCGCCTCGAGGCCATTCCCTTCGACGACCCGGACACCTATGCCCTCCTCTCCTGCGCCGAGACGACGGGCATTTTCCAGCTGGAGTCGGCCGGCATGCGGCGCGTCCTGCGCGAGCTGAAGCCTTCGCGCTTCGACGACATCGTCGCCGTCCTCGCCCTGTACCGGCCGGGGCCGATGGCCTTCATCGACCAGTACATCGCCGGCAAGCGCGGCGAGCGGCCCGTCACCTACCCCCACCCCGATCTCGAGCCGATTCTCGCCCCTACCTACGGCATCCTCGTCTACCAGGAGCAGATCATGCAGGTGGCGGCGAAACTGGCCGGCTTCACCCTCGGCGAGGCCGACATCCTGCGCCGCGCGGTGGCGAAGAAGAAGCGCGAGCTCCTGGACGAGATGCGCGAGCGGTTTGTGGCCGGCTGCCGGCGCCAGGGGTACGACGAGGCGCTGGCCCACGCCGTCTACGACCTGATCGTCCGCTTCGCCGACTACGGGTTCAACAAGGCCCACGCCGTCGCCTACGGGGTCATCGCCTACCAGATGGCCTACCTCAAGGCCCACTATCCGGCGGCGTTCATGGCCGCCCTCCTCTCCTCGGTGATGGGCAACCACGACAAGCTGGCCGAGTACGTGGAGGCCTGCCGGGAGATGGGCCTCAAGGTGCTGCCGCCCGATGTCAACGAGAGCGACGAGGCCTTCACCGTCGTCCCCGGCGGCGTCCGCTTCGGCCTGGGGGCAATCAAGCACGTCGGCCTGCCCGCCGTGCGGGCCATCCTCGAGGCGCGCAAGGCCGGCCCGTTCCGCAACCTGTACGACTTCTGCCTGCGCGTTGACCCGCGGGCGCTGAACCGCAAAGTGCTCGAGGCGCTCATCTTTTGCGGGGCGATGGACAGCCTGGAAGGGGACCGCGTGCAGAAGCTGGCCGTCCTCGACGACGTGCTGGACGCTGCGGCCGAGGCGCGGCGGGCGCGGGACGACGACCAGCTGGCCCTGTTCGCCGAGCCGGCCCAGGCGGCGGCCATGCCCGTCCCCTACCCTGATCTGCCGCCCTTCAGCCTGCGCGAGCGCCTCGATCACGAGCGCGAATACCTCGGCCTGTACGTCTCCGGCCATCCCCTTGACGCCTATCGGCATGTGCTCGAGCACCCGGGGCTTCTCCCCCTTCCGGCCCTGGCCGAGCTGCGGGACGGCACCGTGGCCAAGGTGGCCGGCCTGGTGCGGGAGAAGAAGGGCATCCAGACGCGCAAGGGCGAGCCGATGCTCTTTCTCACCCTCGAAGACCGCGCCGGGCGCGTCGAGGTGGTGGTCTTCCCCGACGCGTACCGCCGGTACCGCGCCGTCATCGAGGGGGCCGAGGCCCTCGTAATCGAAGGCACGGTCGACCGCCAGGACGAGCAGGTGAAGCTGCTCCTGCGCCGCGCATGGGACCTCGCCGCCGTTGCCGAGCGCCTGCGCGCGTTGGAAACACGCGGCGCGGCGTCTCCCTCTCCGGCCGGCCCACCGGTGTCCCCAGCGGCCGGTTCGCCGTCGCCTGCGGACGCGTCTCCTCCGCCGGACGCGGAGGCCAGCCGCGTGTATATCAAGGTGCCGCGCCATGCCCAGACCCGTACCCATCTGGCTCGGCTGAAAGCGGTACTGGCCCTGCACGCCGGAACGGTGCCGGTGGTGCTCTACCTCGAGGCCACGGGCGAGGCTCGCGCCCTTTCCGCCCGCTACGCTGTCGCCCCCAGCGATGCCCTGCAGGCCGCCGTGGAGCGGCTGTTTGGCCCCGGCACCTATGCCGTTCGGTGAGCCGCAGCGCCCTCGCGCCGTGTGTGAAGGCTTTGCTATAATAGAAAAAATACCCGGAACCCGGGCAAAAGGAGGAACGTGACGGTGGGGGATTTCAGCTTGCGCGAGGCGGCGCTGCGGCTTCATCGCGACCACCAGGGAAAACTGACGGTCCAGGGCAAGGTGGCGGTGCGCAACGCCCATGACCTGAGCTTGGTGTACACGCCGGGCGTGGCCGAACCGTGCAAGGAGATTCACGCCGATCCCGACCGCGTCTACGACTACACCGTCAAAGGCAACCTGGTAGCGGTGGTGACGAACGGAACGGCGGTGCTGGGACTGGGCAACATCGGACCGGAGGCGGCCTTGCCGGTGATGGAGGGAAAGGCCCTCCTGTTCAAGCTGTTTGCCGACGTGGACGCGGTCCCGATCTGTGTCCGGGAGGTGGAGGTCGAGGCGTTTGTCGAGGCGGTGAAGCGCCTCGAGCCCACCTTTGGGGGCTTCAACCTGGAGGACATCGCCGCGCCGGCATGCTTTGCCATCGAGGAGCGGCTCAAAACGGAGCTGCGCATCCCCGTCTTTCACGATGACCAGCACGGCACGGCCATCGTCACCGCCGCCGGGCTCCTCAACGCCCTGCGCGTGGTCGGCAAATCCCTTTCCACCGTACGGGTGGTGGTCAACGGCGCCGGTGCGGCGGGCATTGCCGTTGTGCGCCTTCTGCTCCAGCTGGGCGTGGGCGATGTCGTCTTGTGTGACCGGTACGGCGCGCTCTATCCCGGCCGCCCGGAGGGGATGAACGCGATAAAGGCCGAGATGGCGGCGGTGACCAACCGCGAGCGCGTGCGCGGCGCGCTGGCGGATTGTCTGCGCGGTGCGGACGTCTTCATCGGGGTCTCGACGGCCGGGGTGCTCACCTCCGACATGGTGCGCACGATGGCCCGGGACGCCATCGTTTTCGCCATGGCGAACCCCGTTCCCGAGATCCTGCCCGATGAGGCCAAGGCCGCCGGCGCGGCCGTTGTGGGAACGGGCCGTTCGGACTTCCCCAACCAGGTGAACAACGTCCTCGCCTTCCCCGGTGTGTTCCGCGGCGCGCTGGATGTGGCGGCGACGGAGATCAACGACGCGATGAAATTGGCGGCGGTAAAAGCCATTGCCGGCCTTGTCGGGGAGGAACAGCTGTCGCCCGACTGCGTGATCCCCTCGCCCCTTGATCGGCGCGTGGCCCCGGCGGTGGCGGCGGCGGTGGCCGAGGCGGCGATGCGCACGGGCGTGGCCCGCAAAGCGGTCGACCCCGAGGTGATCCGCCGCCGGACGACCGCCCGCATCGCGGCCCAATTGCCTACGGGCGCGTAGGCCCTTCGTCCGCTTTTCCTTGACGGATGGCGGCGCGGTCCAAATAATAGATATGATGTGATCGCGCACAGCGCAACGAAGACGAAGCCGAGTTGCGGCAGGTGAAGGAGGAACCCCCATGTGGACCGTGATCTATATTGCGCCCAGCGAAAAGGCGGCCGAGCGGATCAAACAGCGGCTTGAAGAAGAGGGGTTTCTGGTGAAGATTCGCCCCAGCGGGGTGTCGAAGCAATACGAAGTGCTCGTTCCCGGTTCCGAAGTGCGGGAAGTCCAAGAGGTGCTCAGCGCCATTCTTCATGAATGAAGAGCGCCGAGTGTCGCAGGTGGGGTGTAAACGTGTTCAAGGACTGGTTTGGGAAACGGAAGCGGTACGCCACGCTGCCCGGCGTGCAGCCTGCGCGCCGGGAAGACGCGGCCGACGCGGCGGCGCGCGAGGAGCGGCGGGAGATTCCCGAGGGCTTGCTCATCAAGTGCGACCGCTGCGGCACGATCACGTACGTCAAGGAGCTGGACAAAAACCTGAAGGTCTGCCGGGGATGCGATTACCACTTTGCCCTGTCCGCGCCGGAGCGGATTCGCATCACGCTCGACGAGGGGTCGTTTGTCGAGTACGATGCCGACCTGGTATCGGAAGACCCCCTCGGCTTTCCCGGCTACCCCGACAAGCTGGCCAAGTCCCAAGCCCAGTCGGGCCTGCGCGAAGCGGTGGTGACCGGTGAAGGGACGATCGACGGCTTTGGCGTCGTCATCGGCGTGATGGACAGCCGCTTCATCATGGGCAGCATGGGATCGGTCGTCGGGGAAAAGATCACCCGCGCCATCGAGCGGGCCACGGAAAAGCGCCTTCCGCTCCTCCTCTTTTCCGCCTCGGGCGGGGCGCGCATGCAGGAGGGCGTGCTCAGCCTGATGCAGATGGCCAAGACGTCGGCGGCCCTGGCCCGTTTTCACCGCGAGGGGCTGCTCTTTATCAGCGTCCTGACCAACCCGACGACCGGCGGGGTGTCGGCCAGCTTCGCCTCCCTCGGCGACATCAACATCGCCGAGCCCGGCGCGCTCATCGGCTTTGCGGGGCGGCGCATCATCGAGCAGACCATTCGGCAGAAGTTGCCCGACGACTTCCAGACTGCGGAGTTTCTGCTCAAGCACGGCCAGCTCGACCTCGTCGTGCACCGCAAGGAGATGCGCGCCACGCTGGCCAAGCTGCTCGATCTTCACCAGGTGAGGAGGGTCGGCTCGTGAGCGGGGAACTGCCCTTTGAACAGCCGCTCGTGGAGCTTAGCCGAAAGATTGCCGAGCTGCGCGCCTTTTCAGAGGAAAAGGGCCTTGATCTGTCCCAGGAGGTTGCCCGCCTGGAGGAGAAGCTGCGCGAGCTGGAGCAGGAGATTTACGGCAATCTGACCCCGTGGCAGAAGGTACAGATCGCCCGCCATCCGGCCCGGCCCACCACGCTGGATTTCATCGAGCGGCTGATCGACGACTTTGTGGAACTGCACGGGGACCGCGTCTTTGGCGACGATCCAGCCATTGTGGGCGGCATCGGCAAGTTCCGCGGCATCCCGATCACCGTCGTCGGGCACCAGAAGGGCAAGGACACGAAGGAAAACATTGCCCGCAACTTCGGCATGCCCCACCCCGAGGGCTACCGCAAAGCGTTGCGCCTCATGCAGCAGGCCGACAAGTTTGGACGCCCGATCCTGTGCCTGATCAACACCCCGGGGGCCTATCCGGGGATGGCCGCCGAGGAGCGCGGGCAGAGCGAGGCCATTGCCCGCAACCTGCGCGAGATGGCCGCCCTCCGCGTGCCGATCGTCTGCGTGGTGACGGGCGAGGGCGGAAGCGGCGGCGCGCTGGCCCTCGGCGTGGGCAACCGGCTGTACATGCTGGAAAACAGCTTCTACTCCGTCATCTCGCCGGAAGGGGCGGCCGCGCTCTTGTGGAAGGACGCCTCCCAGGCGCAGCGGGCCGCGGAGACGATGCGCATCACCGCCCAGGACCTGCTGGACATGGGGGTGATCGACGGGATCATCCCCGAACCGATGGGCGGGGCGCACAGGGACGTCGACTGGACGGCCCAGCGCCTTGGCGAGACGATCGCGGCGGCCCTCGACGAACTGATGCGCCTCAGCCCTGAGGAGCTGATCGAAGACCGGTACGAAAAATATCGGCGGATGGGCGCCTTCACCTCCCTGGTCAAGATGGCCGACGACTAGACGTCCCGGAAAGCTTCCCGTAGCCGCGCGGGAAGCTTTTTCGGTACAATGGTACCGTCATGGCCATGATGTTTCCGTATGGCAGGCTCGCAAGTCGCAGAAGAATCAGAGAAAAGGAGAGGTGATCGGCGTGAAGCGCATCGCCGTTCTGACGAGCGGCGGCGACGCCCCGGGCATGAACGCGGCGATCCGGGCCGTCGTGCGCAAGGCGCTGTACCACAACGTGGAGGTGTTCGGCGTCTACCACGGCTTCCGCGGACTGATCGAGGGGGACATCCGCCCGATGGACGTGGGCAGCGTCGGCGACATCATCCACCGCGGCGGAACGATTCTCTACAGCGCGCGCTGCGAGGAGTTCAAGACGCCGGAGGGGCAGGAGAAGGCGGTGGCGCAGCTGCGCGCACGCGGCATCGAGGGGCTGGTCGTCATCGGCGGCGACGGCTCCTTCCGCGGCGCCTTGAAGCTGCACGAGCGCGGCATCCGCACCATCGGCGTTCCCGGCACCATCGACAACGACATCCCCGGCACCGATTTCACCATCGGCTTCGACACGGCGGTCAACACCGTCATCCAGGCCATCGACAAGATCCGCGACACGGCCACCTCCCACGAGCGGACCTACGTCGTCGAGGTGATGGGGCGCCACGCCGGCGACATCGCCCTGTGGGCGGGGCTGGCCGACGGCGCCGAATCGATTCTCATCCCCGAGGAACCCTATAACCTGGATGACATCGTCGAGCGGCTCCAGCGCGGCCACCAGCGCGGGAAAAAGCACAGCATCATCCTCGTCGCCGAGGGTGTGGGCAGCGGGGTGGACATCGCCCGCGAAATCGCCGCCCGCACCGGCTTTGAGACGCGCGTCACCGTGCTGGGGCACATCCAGCGCGGCGGCTCGCCGACGGCCTTTGACCGCGTCCTGGCCAGCCGCATGGGGGCCTTGGCCGTCGACCTGCTGCTGGAAGGAAAGTCGGGGCGCATGGTGGCCATCCAAAACAACCGCATCGTCGACGTGGCCATTGACGAGGCCTTCGCACAGCCGCACGCCGTTGACCTGTCCATGTACCACTTGGCGCGGATTCTGTCGATCTGAGGGGGAGGAGCGCGGTGATTCGCAAAACGAAGATCGTCTGCACCATTGGCCCGGCCAGCGAGGACGTGGCCACGCTCAAGCGCCTCATCCAGGCGGGGATGAACGTGGCCCGGCTCAATTTCTCCCACGGCACCCACGAGGAGCACGCGCGTCGGATTGCGAACATCCGCCAGGCGGCGGCCGAGCTGGGCGCGACGGTGGCCATCCTCCTCGACACGAAGGGCCCGGAGATCCGCACCGGGGTGCTGAAGGACGAGCCGGTGACGCTGCGCGAGGGGGACCTCCTCACCCTGACCACCGAGAACATTCCCGGCGATGCCACGCGGGTGTCGATCACCTACGACGGGCTGCCCCGCGACGTGAAACCGGGCGACACCATCCTTATCGACGACGGCCTGATTGCCCTTACCGTGCTGGAGACCACGGAGACGGAGATCCGCTGCCGGGTGGAAAACGGCGGGGAGCTGAGGTCGCGCAAGGGTGTCAATGTGCCCGGCGTGCGGGTGAACCTGCCGGGCATCACCGAGAAGGACGCCGAGGACATCCGCTTCGGCATCGCTCAGGGCGTCGATTTCATCGCCGCCTCCTTCGTGCGCAAGGCGGCCGACGTGCTGGAGATTCGCGAGATTCTGGAAGCGCACGGTGCCGACATCAAGATCATCGCCAAGATCGAAAACCGCGAGGGCGTGGCCAACGTCGACGAGATCCTCGAGGTGGCCGACGGCCTGATGGTGGCCCGCGGCGACCTGGGCGTGGAGATTCCGGCCGAGGAAGTGCCGCTCGTGCAGAAGGAGCTGATCGCCAAGTGCAACCGCGCCGGAAAGGTGGTCATCACGGCGACGCAGATGCTCGAATCCATGCAGCGCAATCCGCGGCCGACGCGGGCCGAGGCCAGCGACGTGGCCAACGCCATCTTTGACGGCACCGACGCGGTGATGCTCTCCGGCGAGACGGCGGCCGGCAAGTACCCCGTCGAGGCCGTGGAAACGATGGCCCGCATCGCCTTGCGCACCGAGCAGGCCCTGCCCTATGCCGAGTGGGTGGCCAAGCAGAAGGCGGCCCAGGGCCAGACGATCACCGAGACGATCGGCCAGGCGGTGGCGGGTGCCTCGGTGGCCCTCAACGCGGCGGCGATCATCGCCCCGACGGAGAGCGGGTATACGGCACGGGTGATCGCCAAGTACCGCCCCAAAGCGCCCATTGTCGCCGTCACGCCGCACGAGCGGGTGCAGCGACAGCTCACCCTGGTGTGGGGCGTCATCCCCCTCATCGGCCAGACGGCAACCACCACCGACGAGATGCTGGAGGAGTCGGTGGCGTGCGCCGTGGCCTCCGGCGTGGTGCGCCACGGCGACCTCGTCATCATTACCGGCGGCGTGCCGGTGCGCGAGGCGGGGACGACCAACCTGATGAAGATCCACGTCGTCGGCGACATTGTGGCCAAGGGCCAGGGCGTCGGCCGCAAAGCGGTGACGGGCAAGGTGGTGGTCGCGCGGACGGCCGAGGAGGCGCTGGCCAAGATGGTCGACGGGGCCATCCTCGTCACGGTGGCCACCGATCGGGACATCATGCCGGCCGTGGAGCGGGCGGCGGCCCTCATCACCGAGGAAGGGGGCCTCACCTCCCACGCCGCGGTGGTGGGCCTGTCCCTCGGCATTCCCGTCGTTGTCGGCGTGAAGGGGGCGACGGAGCGGCTGAAGGACGGCATGGTCGTGACGGTCGATCCCGAGCGCGGGCACATCTATTCCGGATACGCCAAGGTGCTGTGACGGGTGGGCGCGGCGCAAGCCCAACTGCGGGTTTCGGGAGGTGGAACGGTGCGAAAGCCGGGGGAGCGTCGCGTGCGGTGGACGGAAACGCCGCTGCGCGTCCGCTATGCCGAAACCGATCAGATGGGCGTGGCCTATTACGCCAACTACCTGACGTGGTTTGAGGTTGGGCGCACGGAATGGATCCGCGCGGTGGTGCCGTACCGCGAAATCGAAGCGCGGGGCCTCCTGCTGCCCGTGCTCGAGGCGCGGTGCCGGTACCTGGCCCCGGCGCGCTACGACGACGCGCTCGTCGTGCGCACGGCCCTGACCCGGTGGGGGCCGGTGCGCCTGGCTTTTGCCTACGAAATTCGGCGCGCGGACAACGCGCAGGCGATTGCCGAAGGGGAGACGGAGCACGCGTGGGTCGATCGAACGTTTCACCCCATCAACCTGAAGAAACACAGCCCCGACCTCTACCGGCTGCTTTTGGCGGCGGTTTCGGACGAAGCAGATCCGGAATGACGGAGACGGGGTGGCCGCTTTCGAGGGGCCGCAGGCGTTCCGCGAAAGGGAGGCGATGGCGCTGGTTCGGCTGCTGGTTCTTCTGTTTGTCCTCGTGCCGGTGATCGAGCTGTGGGGCCTCATCCAGGTCGGCCGGTGGATCGGCGCGTGGCCGACGGTGCTCCTCGTTTTGGCCACCGGCCTGATCGGCGCCTACCTGGCGCGCGCGCAGGGGTGGCGCATCTGGCGGCGGGCGCAGGCGAAGCTCGCGCACGGCGAGCTTCCCGGTGAGGAGATTTTGGACGGCCTGGCCGTGTTTGTTGGCGGCGTGTTGCTCATGACGCCGGGATTTTTCACCGATGTGCTCGGGCTCGTCTTCCTGCTGCCTCCGAGCCGGGCGCTCCTCAAGCGACGGGTCAAGCGCTGGCTGTGGCGGCAGCTGGCGCGCGGAACGCAGGCGGTGTGGTGGACGCGCTGGCGGTGGTAGGCGTGCGTGGGAGGCGTCGAAAGGGGGGGTTTCGCATGCGCCGGTGGGATCCTTCTCTCCTCTTGAGCGTCGGGTTGGCGGCGGGCTTTCTGCTGCTTTCGGCGTGGGTGGTCTCCGGTCGCACGGCGGCGTTCGATGCCCATGCGGTGGCCTTTGTGCGGGAGGCGGCGTCGCCGGTGCTCACCGCCGCGGCGAAAGGCCTGCACGCCATCGGTGACGTTGGCGGGATGATCCTCCTTGTGGTCTTGACCTTGGGTATCCTCTATGCCGGGTTGCGGTTGCGCCGGGAACTGGTGTGGTTTGTCGGGGTGCAGATCGGATCCTTTGTCACGAACGAGCTGCTCAAGCGCACGATCGCGCGTTCGCGCCCGATCGAGATGCCCGTGGTCGACGTAAGCGGATACAGCTATCCAAGTGGACACGCCATGGCGGCCGTCGCGTTTTGCGGCGCGCTGGCCATGCTTCTCTGGCCGCGGCTGTCTACGCGGGGACGGGGCCTTTTGCTGGCCGGTTGCGTGCTCTGGCCTTTCGCCATGGGGGTGAGCCGGGTCTACCTGGGCGTCCACTATCCCACCGACGTGGTGGGCGCCTATCTGGCGGGTGGCTCGTGGCTGTGTTTTGCCGTCTGGTTGAAGCGGCGGGCGGTCAAACGCGCGCCGACCGTTTCAGGCAGGCGGTTCTCCGTTCCCCGGTGACGCGCGTTCCCTTCACACCCGCGTGATGTAGGCCCACAGGTCGCGGAACACGCCGGCGCGTTTGAGGGCCTGAAGAACGACGACGGCGGCGGGCCCCGCAATGAGGCCGACAAACCCCCACAGCTTGAGCCCGACGAACAGGGCGATGAGCGTCACCAAGGGATCCAGCCCGACGTTGGTGGCCAGCACCTTGGGCTCGAGAATCTGGCGGACGATGAGGATGATCACGTACAGCGCGGACAAGCCCAGGGCCAGGGGCATCTGCGACGTGACGAGGAGGTAGGCGATCCACGGCAGGAAGACCGCGCCGGTGCCGAGATAGGGCAAGAGGTCCACCAGGCCGGTGAGCAGGGCGAGCGTGACCGCGTAGGGCACGCGGAGCAGAAGCAGCCCGATCAGGACAAGCAGGGCGGTCACCGAGGTCGGCGTCAGCTGGGCTTTCACGAAGCCGACAAGCGCCCGGCGCAGGTCGGCCACCACCGCCCGCGTGCTGTCGTGCAAGGGGACGGGGATCCACTCCACGAGGGTGCGCCGGATGCGCCGGAAGTCTTTGCTGATGAAAAAGGTGGCCAAGAGCACGATGACCATGACCGTCGCCGTGTTGGGGAGCGACAGCAGCAGGTTTTGCAGGGTTTGCAGGAAGCCAACGGCCAGTTTCCCCCCGCTGTCGGCCAGGCGTTCCACAACGTCCTGCACATGCTGCTGGATGCGCGCCTGGCTCCCCGGATCGAGGGCCTCGTAGAAGCGGCTGAACCGCTCGTACAGCGTCTGGGTCAGATCGACCGTCAGCAGCTGGGTAAGCCGGTGGCGAAATACGGCGATGTACCGGGGGATTTGGTTGGCCAGCGTGCCGATTTCGCCGATGATCTCCGACACCACGATGCCGAGAACGGAAAGGATCACGGTGAGGAGCAGCGTCATGGCCAGGATGACGGCCAGCCAGCGCGGCAATTTGGCCTGTTTTTCCAGTCGGGTGACGAGGGGATTGAGCGCGTAGGCCAGCAAGAACGCGATGAGAAACGGGTATACCAAAGGCAGAACGGTGTAGGCGCCCCACGCGAGGAGGCCGACGATCACCGTCACCTTCAGCAGCCGATAAAGGCGAGCCGCATCGCGGATCCATTCGGGAGGCACGACGTTCGCTCCTTTCCCTCGCGCTGGACCGATTCTCTTACGGCCATTGTACGGGTTTTGCGGGCTTGTCCGTAATGCGCCGGGCTTAAGGATTGTGGAATGGAATCTGGTTTCACCTTGTGCTACAATGGAAAACGTGGTGAAACGCGGCGGCTTGCGCGGATAGAGCGGCAGCGCGTCGCCTCTTGCGGCTTGGGTTTTTCGTGTCAGGAGACGCAGTTTTTCGAAAATATGCGCGGAAGGAGAGATCTTCATGACGGCGAACACGGGGCTTGAAGGCGTGGTCGCCTGCTCTTCGGCGATCAGCTCCATCATCGACGGGGTGCTGACGTACCGCGGCATCAACATCGATGAGCTGGCGGAGCGGGCCACCTTTGAAGAAGTGGTCTTCCTGCTGTGGAACGGCCGGCTCCCGAAGCGGGACGAGCTGGAGACGCTCAAGCGGGAGCTTGTGGAAAACGGTTCCATTCCGGACGAAATCGTGACGCTGTTGAAAAGGCTTCCGCTTCGCACGACCCATCCGATGGCCACGCTGCGCACGGCGGTGTCGGCGCTGGCGGCCTTTGATCCGGAAGCCGAGGACAACAGCGAGGAAGCCAACCGCCGCAAAGCGCTGCGCCTCGTAGCCAAGGTGGGCACGCTGGTGGCGGCCATCTCGCGCCTGCGGGAGGGCAAGGAGCCCCTCATGCCGCAGCCGGGCCTGTCGTACGCCGAGAACTTCCTCTACATGCTGAAAGGCGAGAAGCCGGAACCCGTGGCGGCCGAAGCCTTTGACAAGGCGCTCATTCTCCACGCCGACCACGAGCTGAACGCCTCCACCTTCGCCGCGCGGGTGACCGTGGCCACCCTGGCCGACATGTACGCGGGGGTGACGGCGGCCATCGCCACGCTGAAGGGGCCGCTGCACGGCGGGGCCAACGAGCGCGTCATGGCCATGCTGGAGGAGATCGGCGACCTGGACCGCGTGGAGGCCTATTTGGACGAGAAGCTGGCCAAGAAGGAAAAGATCATGGGCTTTGGCCACCGCGTGTACAAAAACGGCGACCCGCGGGCCAAGCACCTGCAGAAGATGGCCGAGAAGCTGTCCGCCCTCACCGGCAACGAGCGCTACTACCAGATGTCGGTGAAACTGGAGCGCTTGATGCTCGCGAAAAAGGGCCTGAAACCCAACGTGGACTTCTACTCCGCCACCGTGTACCACAGCCTGGGCATTCCGCGTGACCTCTTTACGCCCATTTTCGCCGTCAGCCGCATGTCGGGATGGACGGCGCACATCCTCGAGCAATACGCCAACAACCGCCTGATCCGTCCGCGGGCGGAGTACGTCGGGCCGCAAAACGTCCGCTACGTGCCCATCGACCAGCGGTGAGAGGTGGCCGCCTCTCCCGCCGGGTTAGGCTATAAACCTGGGAGGGATTGCCTTGGCCTTGTTCCAGTTGTACGAGGAGCCGAAAACCGGGGAGAAGATCACCATCGAAGGCGGGAAGCTCCGCGTTCCGGACCACCCCATCATCCCGTTCATCGAGGGGGACGGCACCGGTCCGGACATCTGGGCGGCGGCTAAGCGCGTCCTCGACGCGGCCGTGGAGAAGGCCTACGGCGGCAAACGCAAAATCGCGTGGTTTGAGGTGTACGCCGGCGAGAAGGCGTACAAGACCTTTGGCACGTGGCTCCCCGAGGACACGCTGACGGCGATCCGCGAATACCTGGTCGCGATCAAGGGGCCCCTCACCACGCCGGTCGGCGGGGGGATTCGCTCCCTCAACGTCGCCCTGCGCCAGGAGCTCGACCTGTACGCCTGCGTGCGCCCGGTGCGGTGGTTCCCCGGCGTCCCGTCTCCGGTGAAGCATCCCGAACTGGTCGACATGGTCATCTTCCGTGAGAATTCCGAGGACATCTATGCCGGGATCGAATGGCCCGCGGGGAGCGAAGAGGTGCGGAAAGTCATCGCCTTCCTGCAGAACGAGATGGGCGTCAAGAAGATCCGCTTCCCCGAGACGTCGGGCATCGGCATCAAACCGGTGTCGAAGGAGGGCACCCAGCGCCTGGTGCGCGCGGCCATCGAGTACGCCCTGAAGCACGGCCGCAAGAGCGTTACCCTCGTCCACAAGGGCAACATCATGAAGTTCACCGAGGGGGCCTTCAAGAACTGGGGCTACGAGGTGGCCGAGCAGGAGTTCGGCGACAAGGTGTTCACCTGGGCCCAGTACGACCGCATCAAGGCCGAGCAGGGCGTCGAGGCGGCCGACAAGGCGCAGAAGGAGGCCGAGGCGGCCGGGAAGCTCATCGTCAAGGACGTCATCGCCGACGCCTTCCTGCAGCAGATCCTGCTGCGCCCGGCGGAATACGACGTGATCGCCACGCTCAACCTGAACGGCGACTACATCTCCGACGCGCTGGCGGCCCAGGTGGGCGGCATCGGCATCGCGCCGGGGGCGAACATCAACTACGTCACCGGCCACGCCGTGTTCGAGGCCACCCACGGCACGGCGCCGAAGTACGCCGGATTGGACAAGGTCAACCCGTCGTCGGTCATCCTTTCCGGGGAAATGATGCTCCGCTACCTTGGCTGGACCGAGGCGGCGGATCTCATTATCAAGGCGATGGAGCGGACCATCGCGAACAAGACGGTCACCTACGACTTTGCCCGCCTGATGGACGGGGCCAAAGAAGTGAAGTGCTCCGAGTTTGGCACGCTGCTCATTGAAAACATGGGCTGAGGGGGAAGAACCATGGCCTTTCGTCGCAACAAGATCGCGGTGATCGGCGCTGGCTTCACCGGCGCGACGACGGCTCTGATGCTGGCGCAGAAGGAGCTCGGCGACGTCGTGCTCGTCGACATTCCGCAGCTCGAGAACCCCACCAAGGGCAAGGCCCTCGACATGTACGAGGCGACGCCGGTGCTGGGCGTCGACAGCCGCATCGTGGGCACGGCGGACTACGCCGACATCCAGGGGTCCGACCTCGTCATCATCACCGCCGGCGTGGCCCGCAAGCCCGGCATGAGCCGCGACGACCTCGTGCACACCAACGCGAAGATCATGAAAGCGGTGGCCGAGCAGGTGAAGGAGCACGCCCCGAACGCGACGGTCATCGTGCTCACCAACCCGGTCGACGCCATGACCTATGTGGTGTACAAGGTGACCGGCTTCCCGAAAAACCGCGTCATCGGCCAGTCGGGCGTGCTCGACACGGCCCGCTTCCGCGCCTTCCTGGCCGAGGCGCTGGGCGTCTCCGTGGAGGACGTGACCGGCTTCGTCCTCGGCGGCCACGGCGACGACATGGTGCCGCTCGTGCGCTACTCCTACGCCGGCGGCATCCCGATCGAGAAGCTCCTGCCCAAGGAGACGATCGACGCCATCGTCGAGCGGACGCGCTACGGCGGCGGCGAGATCGTGAAGCTGCTTGGCACGGGCAGCGCCTACTACGCGCCGGCGGCGGCCCTCGTGGAGATGGCCGAGGCCATTCTGAAGGACAAGAAGCGCATCCTGCCGGCCATCGCCTACCTGGAGGGTGAATACGGCTACCGCGACATGTTCCTCGGCGTGCCGACAATTCTCGGCGGAAACGGCCTGGAGAAGGTCATCGAGCTGGATCTGACGCCGGAAGAAAAGGCGGCCCTCGACAAGTCGGCCCAGTCGGTGCGCAAGGTGATGGCGCTTCTGGATCTGTAAGCGGATCCGGAAACGGGGTCAGCGTGCTGACCCCGTTTTTTTATGATCCTGTTTTCCCGCGGCCACGCGTTGGTCCAAAAACCCTTTCGCTTCTGAAAGCGCTTACGAGAAATTGTTGCATTTGCGCACAGGAGTTGATGTTGTCTCGAACGAGGGAGAAATTGCCGCGAATTCTTTGGGAAATCGATCTTGTATGCGCGTGGTCAAACCGGTAAATTAGAAGTGATGCTTTTTCAACTCGCATTGGATTCAGATTCTTGGGCAGATTTGCAGGTTTTTTTCCGATTTTGGCGTCGATCACGGCGTACCCGGTGGGTCTTCGGCTGCCCGCGTTGCAGCCTTGACCATACACCACCAAAAACGAAGGGGGTTTGCTTCGCATGGTCAAGCGCAAATGGCTTGCAGGACTTCTGTCCATCCTGCTCGTGGCCAGCTTGGCCCTTGCCGGCTGCGGTTCGACGGAGAACGCGCAGCAACCGGGCAACCAGTCGAGCGGCGGCGACGCCAAACCGTCGGAGCCGCAGGTGCTCAACCTGAACATCAATTCGGAGCCGCCGTCTCTGCTTCCGACCAAGGCGACGGACTCCACGTCGGGTCTCGTGCTCATCCACGTCATGGAAGGCCTGACGCGCCTAGGGGAAGACGGCGAACCGAAGCCGGGAATTGCGGAGAAGTGGGACATTTCCGATGACGGCCTGACGTACACGTTCCACCTGCGCAAAGACGCGAAGTGGAGCGATGGCCAGCCAGTGACGGCCCACGATTTTGAATACGCGTGGAAGAAGCTTCTCGACCCGAATTCCGCCGCGGACTACGCGTATCAGCTGTACTACCTGAAGAACGGCCAGAAGTACAACGAGGGCAAAGCGAAAGCCGATGACGTCGGCGTGAAGGCGCTCGACGATCACACGCTGCAAGTGACGCTGGAAAAGCCGACGCCGTACTTCCTCAGCTTGACGGCGTTCTACGCGTTGTTCCCGATTCCGAAGCACGTGGACGAAAAGAACCCCAACTGGCATAAAGAAGCGTCTACCTACGTGAGCAACGGGCCGTTCGTGCTCGCCGAGTGGGTGCACGACTCCAAGATTGTCCTGAAGAAGAACCCGAATTACTGGGCCGCCAACGAAGTGAAATTGGAACAGATCAACATGGCCATGGTCAACGACGAGAACACGGAATACCAGATGTTTGAAACCGGCCAGCTCGACGTGGCGAGCCCGCCGACCGATCTGACGAAGCAGCTGATCGACGAGGGCAAGGCGAAGGTGTCGCCCTACTTTGGGACCTACTACCTCGTGTTCAACACGAAGGATAAAATCCTGAGCAACGCGAAGATCCGCAAGGCCCTCGCGTTGGCCATCGACCGCAAGCTGCTTGTGGAAAACGTGCTGCAAGGGGGTCAGGTTCCGGCGCTCGGCTTTGTTCCGCCGGGGGCACCGGGTGTCCAGGACGACTTCCGCAAAGAGCAAGGTGATCTCTTCAAGGACAACGACGTCGAAACGGCGAAGAAGCTGCTGCAGGAAGGGCTGCAGGAGCTTGGCCTGAAAAAACTGCCGCCGATCGAGTACAAGTTCAACACGAACCAAGGCCATCAGAAGATCGCCGAAGCCATCCAGCAGATGTGGAAGCAGAACCTGGGGATCGAGGTGAAACTCTCGAACGAAGAATGGAAAGTTTACCTCGATTCCATCGACCAAGGCAAGTTCCAGGTTGGCCGCATGGGCTGGATCGGTGACTACATCGACGCGATGACCTTCATGGACCTGTTCGTGACGGGCGGCGGCAACAACTATCCGAAGTGGTCCAACAAGAAGTACGACGAGCTAATCGAGAAGGCGAAGTCGTCGAACGACCAGGCCGAGCGGACCAAGGCGATGCAAGAGGCCGAAAAGATCCTGATCGACGAAATGCCGATCGTGCCGATCTACTTCTATACGCGTGTATACATGGAGAAGCCGTACGTGAAGGGCGCCGTACGCAACGTGATCATGGAAACGGACTACTCCCGCGCCTGGATTGAGGGCAAGCAGTAACCGGAACGGATCGGCATGCCCCATGCGCACGAATAACGGTGGAGGGATCGAGGTATACCCCGCTTCCGGGGTATACCTCTTGTTCCGATTGCGGCCTTTCTGAAGACTTTGCCGGTTGAAACGGAGTGTTGCCCATGCTGCGCTACATCTTGAAACGGCTTGGCTGGATGCTGTTGACGCTGTGGGTTATCATCACGTTGACGTTCATCCTCATGCACAGCATTCCCGGCGACCCGTTCAGCCAGGACGGGAAGAAGTACCCCGAACCGATTCTGAAGAATTTGCGGGCGAAGTACCATCTGGACGAGCCCTTGCCGGTGCAGTACGTGCTGTACCTGAAAAATCTCCTGATGCTCGATTTGGGCCCGTCCATCAAGTCGGATACGCGAACGGTTAACGACGTCATCGCCGACGGCTTCCCGGTCTCGTTCCAGTTGGGGTTGGCGGCTGTGGCGCTTGCGCTTGTCGTCGGAATTTTGCTCGGCGTTCTGGCTGCGCTGCGTCATGGTTCATGGCTGGACAATGCGGCCACCGCCGTCGCCGTCGTGGGAATTTCCGTTCCCAGCTTTGTCATGGCCCCGCTGCTGCAAAAGTACTTCGGCTTGAAATGGAAGTTGCTACCTGTCGCGCAATGGGGCTCGTTTGAGCACCTGATTTTGCCGGCCTTTGCCTTGTCGCTGGGCCCCCTTGCGGTGATTGCCCGCCTTACCCGCTCGAGCATGCTGGATGTGCTGGGCCAGGATTACATTCGTACGGCCAAAGCAAAGGGACTTTCCCAGCCGGCAACCGTCTTCCGACATGCCTTGCGCAACGCGCTGATGCCGGTGATCACCTATTTGGGGCCCTTGCTGGCCGCCATTCTCACGGGAACCTTTGTTATCGAAAAGATCTTCGCCATACCCGGGTTGGGCAAATACTTCGTGGAAAGCATCATCAACCGCGATTACCCCATGATCATGGGCACAACCATCTTTTACAGCGCCATTCTGGTCGTGATGATGCTGCTCGTTGACCTCGCCTACACCCTTGTCGATCCGCGCATCAAGCTGGCGAGCAAGGAGGATTGACAATGGCCGTAACGGTTCCGAACGAATTGTTTCGCCCGTTGGACCGGCGAGAGCTGAACGCCGAACAGATCAGCCGCCCCACGGTCACCTACTGGAGGGACGCGTGGCGCCGCCTCAAGCAAAACAAGCTGGCCATGGCGGGACTCGTGTTGATTTTGCTGCTTGTGGTGATGGCCATCGTCGGCCCTTACCTGAGCCCGTACAGCTACGAGCACCAGGACCTGTTGCGAAAAAACCTTCCCCCGTCGGGTGAACACTGGTTTGGCACCGACGACCTGGGTCGCGACGTCTTTACCCGCACGTGGTACGGCGCGCGGATCTCCCTCACGGTGGGCATTGTGGCCGCCTTACTCGACCTCATCATTGGCGTGATCTATGGCGGCATTGCCGGATTTATGGCCGGGCGGGGCAAGCGCGGCGAGCGCATCGACAACATCATGATGCGCATTGTCGACATCCTGTACGGCATCCCGTACCTGCTCGTGGTGATTTTGCTCCTTGTGATCATGGAGCCGGGGATTGTTCCCATCATCGTGGCGCTGGCGGCGACCGGCTGGGTCGGCATGGCCCGCATGGTGCGCGGACAGATCTTGCAGGTGAAACAGCAGGAGTTTGTGCTGGCGGCACAAACGTTGGGCGCCGACGTGTCGCGGCTTTTGCGAAAGCATCTGATTCCCAACGTGATGGGCGTGATCATCGTTCAGCTCACCTTTACCATTCCCCAGGCCATTTTCGCCGAGTCGTTTTTGAGCTTTTTGGGCCTCGGCGTGCAAGCGCCGATGGCCAGCTGGGGCACGATGGCCAGCGACGCCCTCGGGGTGGTTTTCAGCGGCCACTGGTGGCGCCTCTTCTTCCCGGCGTTCTTCATCTCGCTGACCATGTTCGCCTTCAACGTGTTCGGCGACGGGCTGCGCGATGCGCTCGATCCGCGGCTGCGGAAGTAAGGAGGGAGAGCGAATGCGCGAGAAGCTGCTCGAAGTGCGCAATCTGGCCGTGTCGTTCAAGACCTACGGCGGCGAAGTGCACGCCGTGCGCGGCGTCAGCTTTCACGTGGACAAGGGCGAGACGGTGGCCATCGTCGGCGAATCGGGCTGCGGCAAGAGCGTCACGTCGCAGACGATCATGCGCCTCACGCCGGGCATCGTCAAGAGCGGGGAGATCCTCTTTGAAGGGCGCGATCTGCTAAAGCTGTCGGAGAAAGAGATGCAGCGGGTGCGCGGCAAGGAGATCGGGATGATCTTCCAGGACCCGATGACCTCCCTCAACCCGACGATGACCATCGGGCGGCAGATCGCCGAGGGCTTGATGAAGCACCAGGGGCTGAGCAAGAAGGACGCCCTCGACCGCGCCGTGGAGATGCTGCGCCTCGTCGGGATTCCGCAACCGGAGTCGCGCATCAAGCAGTACCCGCACCAGTTCAGCGGCGGGATGCGCCAGCGGGTGATGATCGCCATCGCCCTGGCCTGCAACCCGAAGCTGCTCATTGCCGACGAGCCGACGACGGCCCTCGACGTGACGATCCAGGCGCAGATCATCGACCTGATGAAGGAGCTGCAGCAGAAGATGGGCACGTCGATCATCCTCATCACGCACGACCTCGGCGTGGTGGCCGACATCGCCGACCGCGTCATCGTCATGTACGCGGGCAAGGTGGTGGAAGAGGGAACCGTCGACGAGATCTTCTACAACCCGCAGCATCCCTACACCTGGGGGCTGTTGCGGTCGGTGCCGCGCCTCGACGCCGATCGTTCGCAAGAGTTGGCGCCCATCCCCGGAACGCCGCCGGATCTCTTTGCGCCGCCGAAGGGCTGCCCGTTTGCCGCGCGTTGCGACTATGCGATGGAAGTGTGCCGCGATTACATGCCTGAAGAGACGGCCGTCTCGGCGACGCACCGCGTCTCGTGCTGGCTGCAGGATCCGCGCGCGCCGAAGGTGGAACAGCCGCTTGTGGCGGAAGGGGTGAACGGATGATGCAGACGCTCACGCAGCCGAACGTGGCTCAAACAGCCGGTCAGGACATCATTCTTGAGGTGCGCAACCTGAAAAAGTACTTCCGCGTCGGCCGCACCGGCGTTCTCAAGGCCGTCGACAACGTCAGCTTTTTCATCCGCCGCGGCGAGACGCTGGGGTTGGTCGGCGAGTCGGGGTGCGGGAAGTCGACGACCGGTCGGACGATCATCCGCCTGTACGACGCCACGGACGGCGAGGTGCTGTTCAAGGGGAAGAACGTCCACAAGCTGAAGGGGGCCGAGCTGAAGCGCTTCCGCCGCGAGATGCAGATGATTTTCCAGGACCCGTACGCGTCGCTCAACCCGCGCATGACCGTGGCCGACATCATTGCCGAGGGGCTGGACATCCACGGCCTGGCCTCGGGGAAGGAGCGGATGGAGCGCGTGTACGAGCTCCTCGAGACGGTGGGGTTGAACAAGGAGCACGCCAGCCGCTTCCCCCACGAGTTTTCCGGCGGCCAGCGCCAGCGCATCGGCATTGCCCGCGCCCTGGCTGTGGAGCCGGACTTCATCATCGCCGACGAGCCGATTTCGGCCCTCGACGTCTCCATCCAGGCCCAGGTGGTCAACCTGATGAAGCGCCTGCAGCGGGAAAAGGGGCTCACCTACCTCTTCATCGCCCACGACCTGGCGATGGTCAAGTACATCAGCGACCGCGTCGGCGTGATGTACCTGGGGACGCTGGTCGAGCTGACGGAAAGCGAGCGGCTGTACGAAAACCCGCTGCATCCCTACACCGAAGCGCTCCTTTCGGCCATTCCCATTCCCGACCCGCGCGTCGAGCGCACGCGGGAGCGCATCATCCTCCAGGGCGACGTGCCCAGCCCGATCAACCCGCCAAGCGGTTGCCGGTTCCGCACGCGCTGCCCCAAGGCCAAGCCGATCTGCGCCGAGTTGGAGCCCGTATGGAAAGAAGTGGAGCCTGGCCATTGGGTGGCGTGCCATCTGTACAACTGAGGCTCGAAGCAAAGAAGCCGTGGGCCTTCGTTCGCCCACGGCCTTTTTTTTGCCCGTCAGGCCCGCTCAAAGAAATACAAGAGCCCGAGGGAAAGTCCGAGAAAGTACACGGCAAGCAGAAACGGTACCAGGAGAAGGCGCGCGCAGCGCTGGGCCCGCTCGTGCGGGGGACTTGCGATGGGGGCGGGATTGGGGGTCGCGTCGGTTTGGGGGCTCCCCGCACGGCCGAGCCGCCGGAAACCGGCTAAAAAGGCGTCGAGAAACCCAGACTGGTAGATGGCGGCGGCCGCGGTGAACGACAGGAAGGTCAGGCCGATCAGAAAGGCGGCGTTGAGGATCCACAGCTTTTGCGCGGGCGTAGTCAGGGGAACGAGCGCCACCAGCGTCAACACGAGGGAAAGCACGGTGAGGTTGAAACGGGCGATCCAGGCGTGCTTGGGCTCGCGCGGCACGACGGGTCCCTCCTTTTGGCGAAGCGCTCTCCGGCGCGGTCCGTTCATCTTAACGCCGGCTTAAAATTTTCCTTCTTCTCTTATGGTATCATGATGGTGCGAAGGGAAGGACCATCCCATCCGGGGGGGACGCCACGTGGAAAAGATCTTGGTCGTCGATGACGAGGTGCCCATTGTCACGCTCCTGCAATTCAACCTCGAAGCGGCGGGATATGTGGTGGTGACGGCGCTCGACGGGCAGTACGGGTATGAGCTGGTGAAGAAGGAGCGTCCCGATCTGATCATCCTCGACCTCATGCTGCCAGGAATGGACGGGATGGAGTTTTGCAAGCGGCTGCGCCAGGAGAACGACCACACGCCGATCTTGATGCTCACCGCCCGCGACGACGAGCTGGACAAGATCCTCGGCCTGGAGCTGGGCGCCGACGATTACCTGACCAAACCCTTCAGCCCGCGGGAAGTGGTGGCGCGCGTCAAGGCCATCCTGCGCCGTGCGCGGCGGACCGCGCAGGAAGGCAGCGAGGAGGCGGAGCGGCTGGCCGTGGGCGAGCTCGTGCTCTATCCGGAGAAGCGCGAAGTGTACAAGGGAACGGAACCGGTGGAACTGACGCCGAAGGAGTTCGATCTGCTCTGCTATTTGATGCGTCACCGCGGCAAGGTGCTGACGCGCGACCAGCTCCTCAACGCGGTGTGGAACTACGACTACGTCGGCGACTCGCGCATCGTGGACGTGCACATCAGCCACTTGCGCGAGAAAATTGAAGACGACACGAAGCGCCCGGTGTACATCAAGACGGTGCGCGGCATCGGCTACAAGCTGGAGGGACCGAAAAACGGATGACGCCGCAGCCGGGACGCGGGCAGGTGTTCAGGACCGCCCTCGGCTCCTCCGCCTTGTTTGCCGCGGGGTTTTTCGCCGCGTGGGTGGTCAAGGACATGGGCTTGGCCGCCGGAGCCAGGTTTCCGGTGCGTGACGACGGGCTTGGGCCGGGCGCCGTTCTGCTCGTCCTCCTGCTCCTTGCCGCTTTGGCCTTTGTTTCCCTGATGCGCGCGTTTTTCCGCCTGGCAAACGGGTTGGGCGCGCAGATCGCGAACCTGGAAGAAAACGCGGCGCGGCTTTCCGGCGTGCTCGAGCAAATGGCCAGCGGCGTGCTGGTGGTCGACGCCGACGGGCGGGTGGTGCTCGTCAACCGGGCCTTCGAGCAGCTGAACGGTGTTTCCCGGGATCGCGTCATCGGCCGTTCGTACAAGGAAGCGGTGCGCTCGATGGACCTGGCCCGGCTCGTGGAGCGCGTCTTCCGCCGGCGGGAACCGGCGCACGACGAGCTGCGCTGGACGTTTCCCCGCGAACGCATTCTGGACGTCCACGCCGTGCCGTTCCGCCGCGGGACGACAGGCGCGCTGGTTGGCGTCGTCGCCGTCTTGCACGACATCACCGAGATTCGCCGCCTGGAGCAGGTGCGCCGCGAATTTGTCGCCAACGTGTCCCATGAGCTCAAAACGCCGGTGACCTCCCTCAAAGGCTTTGCCGAAACCCTTCTCGACGGGGCGATGTACGACGAGAAAACGTGCCGCGCCTTCCTGGAAATCATCTACGAGGAAAGCGAACGCCTCAGCCGGCTGATCCAGGACCTCCTGCAGCTGTCCCAGATTGAAAACCGGCAGATCACCCTGCGCAAAGGGCTGCTTTCCGCCCGCGACGAGGTGGCCGACGTGGTCCGGCTTGTCGCCCACACGGCGGAGGCGAAGCGGCAAACGGTGGAAAACCGCGTGCCCGAGGGCCTGCGCGTGTATGCCGACCGCGATCGGCTGCGCCAGATTCTCCTCAACCTGCTGAACAACGCGATCGCCTACACGCCGCCGGGGGGCCGCATCACGCTCACCGGGGGCGAGGATGCGGACAGCACCTGGCTGACGGTCCGGGACACCGGGCCCGGCATTCCGCGCGAGCACCTTGACCGCATCTTTGAGCGCTTCTACCGCGTCGACAAGGACCGCTCGCGCCGCTCCGGCGGCACGGGCCTGGGGCTGGCCATCGTGAAGCACCTGGTGGACGCCCACGGCGGGAGGATTGAGGTAAAGAGCAAACCCGGAAAAGGCAGCGCCTTTACAGTGCACCTGCCAAAACCCGAGGGGACGGAAGGGGAAACGGGGGACAGGTAAGGGTCCCCGTTTCCCGTTTTTATGGGAGAGAAGGAAGGGCCGCCTTACAGGTGGGCGGTGCAGGGGCTCGCCGCACCGCTCGGCCGACTCGTTTTGCCCGCCGCGTTGGCGCTGTGGTATGATGGACGGGAGAGACGAAGAGGAGCGGGTGCGGATGGAGAAGCTGGTCCTCATCGACGGCAACAGCATTGCGAACCGCGCGTTTTACGCGTTGCCGCCGCTCACCCTGGCCAGCGGGCAGCACACCCACGCGGTGTACGGGTTTACAACCATGCTCTTGAAGGTGCTGGAAGAGGAGCGGCCCACGCACCTCTTGGTCGCCTTCGACGCCGGCAAGGTGACCTTTCGCCACGCCCGGTTTGAGGCCTACAAGGGCAAGCGGCACAAGACGCCGAACGAGCTTTCGGAGCAGTTTCCGCTCATCAAGGACGTGCTCGATGCGTTCGGCATCCGCTACCACGAACAGGAAGGTTTCGAGGCCGACGACATCATCGGCACGGTGAGCGCGTGGGCCGAAGCGCGCGGCCTGGCCACGCGCATCGTCACCGGCGACAAGGACCTGCTCCAGCTGGTGTCGCCCTACGTGACGGTCGCCCTCACGCGGAAGGGCATCAGCGAAACGGAGCGGTACGACGAGGCGGCCATCCGCCAGAAGTATGGCCTGACCCCGGCGCAGCTCGTCGACCTGAAGGGGCTGATGGGCGACGCGTCGGACAACATCCCCGGCGTGCCGGGGGTGGGGGAAAAGACGGCCCTCAAGCTGCTCGCCCAGTTTGGCTCGGTGGAAGAAGTGGTCCGGCGGGTGGACGAGATTTCCGGGCCCAAGCTGCGCGAGGCGATTGCCGCCCATCGCGAGCAGGCCCTCGTGAGCAAGGAGCTGGCGGTCATCCGGCGCGACGTGCCCCTCCCCTTTGAGCTGGAGGACCTGCGCTACGACGGGTTTGCGCTGGAGCCGGTGCGCGAGGTGTTTCGCCGGCTGGAATTCAAATCCCTCCTTGACCGGCTTCCCCATGTGCCGGGGGCGCGCGCCCCGGGCGAAACGTCCACCGGGGCGGAGGAAGGGGACGCGGCGCCGACCCCCCTCGACGTGGCCGTCGCGGGCACGGCGGAGGACGCCGCACTGGAGCGCCTCTTGGCGGCGCCGGCGGCGGTGGTGGTCGAACTCGACGGCGACAACTACCACGAGGCGGCGCTCTTGGGCATCGGCGTCTACAGCGACGCGGGAGCCCTCTTCGTGCCGGCCGCCCGTGTGGAAGAGTGGGAGGCGCTTCGGGCCTTCCTCGCCGACCCGACGCGGGAAAAATGGGTGTACGACGGCAAGCGCGGCGAGGTGGCCCTGCGCTGGCGGGGCCTTTCGCTGGAGGGCATCGCCTTTGACGTCCTGATCGCTTCGTATTTGCTGAACCCCACGGAGAGCCGCCATGCCCTTTCCGATCTGGCCCCAAGGGCCGGCCTGTCCCTTGCGCCCGATGAGGAGGTGTACGGCAAGGGGGCCAAACGCCGCGCCCTTGCCGCAGGCGAGCTGGCCGCCCACGTGTGCCGCAAAGCCCAGGCCATCTACCGGCTCAAGCCCCTTCTGGAGCGCGAGGTGGAAGAGGCGGAGATGAACGGCCTCTTCTACGACCTCGAGCTGCCCCTTTCGCGCATCCTGGCGGCGATGGAGCACGCCGGCTTCCGCGTCGACACCGCGCGGCTCAAGGAGATGGGGGAAGAATTTGAGCGCCGCCTGGAGGAGCTGACGGCGGAGATTTACCGCCTGGCGGGCACGCCCTTCAACATCAACTCGCCCAAGCAGCTGGGGGAGATCCTCTTCGACAAGCTGGGCCTGCCGCCGCTGAAAAAGACGAAGACGGGCTACTCCACGAGCGCCGACGTGCTCGAGAAGCTGCAGGATGCCCATGAGATCGTGCCGAAGATTTTGTACTACCGCACCTTGGGCAAGCTGAAATCGACGTACGTGGACGGCTTGCTCAAAGAAGTGAACCCCCGAACGGGGAAGATCCACACCATCTTCAACCAGGCCCTTACCGCCACCGGGCGGCTCAGCAGCGCCGAGCCCAATCTCCAGAACATTCCCATTCGCCTCGAGGAGGGGCGGCGCATTCGCCAGGCCTTCGTTCCCTCGGAACCGGGCTGGAAGCTGCTCGCCGCCGACTATTCGCAGATCGAGCTGCGCGTCCTCGCCCACCTGTCGCAGGATGAAGCCCTGGTCGACGCCTTCCACCGCGACATGGACATCCATACGCGCACGGCGATGGACGTCTTTGGCGTGCCGGAGGACGCCGTCACCCCGCTCATGCGCCGGCAGGCCAAGGCGGTCAACTTCGGCATCATCTACGGCATCAGCGACTACGGGCTGTCGCAGAACCTCGGCATTCCGCGCAAAGAGGCGGCGGCGTTCATTGAACGCTACTTTGACGTGTTCCGCGGCGTCAAGCGGTACATGGAGGACGTGGTCGAGGAGGCGCGCCGAAAGGGCTATGTGACGACGCTGCTCGGCAGGCGCCGCTTTTTGCCCGACATCCACAGCCCCAACTACAACCTGCGCAGCTTTGCCGAGCGGACGGCGCGCAACACGCCGATCCAGGGCACGGCGGCGGACATCATCAAGCTGGCCATGGTCAACCTGGCGCGCCGCCTGAAGGAGGAGGGGCTGCGCAGCCGGCTGATCCTGCAGGTGCACGACGAGCTGGTGTTCGAGGTGCCGGAAGACGAGCTGGCCGTGATGCGCGAACTGGTGCCGGCGGTGATGGAGCGCGCCGTGCGGCTTTCGGTTCCGCTCAAGGTGGACGTGCACGTCGGCGACACGTGGTACGACGCGAAATAGGGCGTCGGGGCCCGGGACGGACATTGCCGGGGGAGGGAGGGACGGCCGTGCCGGAGCTGCCCGAAGTGGAAACGGTGGCCCGCACGCTGCGCGAGCTCGTCGTCGGCAAGCGCGTGCGGGAGGTGGAGGTGCGCCTGCCCAAGATCGTCAAGCGCCCGGCGGATCCGGCGGCCTTTGCCGCGCAGCTCGCAGGCCAGACGGTGCGGGGGACGGGCCGCCGGGGCAAATATTTGAAGGTCTTCTTCGACGACGTGGTCCTCGTGTCGCACATGCGCATGGAAGGGCGGTACACGCTGTGCGCCTCCGACGATCCCAAGGAGCCCCATACCCACGTTGTGTTCCGCTTTGCCGACGGTACCGAGCTCCGCTACCGCGACACGCGCCAGTTCGGGACGATGCACCTCTTTCCGCGCGGGGCGGAGGAGCACGCGCCGCCCCTGTCCGTCCTGGGACCCGAGCCCCTCGATCCGGCCTTTACCGAGGAGGACTTCGCCGCCCGCCTGCGCGCGCGGCGCACGCGGCTGAAGGCGCTGCTCCTTGACCAGACGTTCCTGGCCGGACTGGGTAACATCTACGTCGACGAAGCGCTGTTTGGCGCCGGCCTGCATCCGGAGCGGCCGGCCCACACCCTGACGGCGGATGAGGCGGTGCGGCTCTATCACAGCATTCGCCAGACGCTGATGCGCGGCATTGCCCGCGGCGGGGCGTCGGTGCGCACGTACCGAAACGGGAAAGGCGAGATGGGCATGTTTCAACTGGAGCTGGACGTGTACGGCCGCCGGGGCGAGCCCTGCCGCCGCTGCGGGACGCCCATTGCGCGCATCGTTGTGGCCGGACGGGGGACGCACCTGTGCCCGTCGTGCCAAGCGTAAGGAAGGAGCGGTGGCCATGCGACTGGGATTGACCGGGGGGATTGCGTGCGGCAAGAGCACCGTCCTGGCGATGTTTGCCAGGCGCGGCATTCCGACGGTGGACGCCGACGTGCTCGCGCGCCGCGTCGTCGAGCCGGGCGAGCCGGCGTGGCGGGAGATCGTCGAGCGGTTTGGGGCCGACATCCTGCTTCCCGACGGCCGGATCGACCGCAAGCGGCTTGGCGCCCTCGTGTTTGCCGACGAGGCGGCCCGGCTCGACCTGAACCGCATTGTCCACCCGCGGGTGCGCGCGGCCATGTGGCACGAGGTGGAGGAGGCCGAGCGGCGGGGCGCGAAGCTGGTCGTATGCGACGTGCCGCTTCTCTTTGAGAGCGGGTTGGAAGATCGTTTCGACGCGGTGATGGTCGTCTACGTGCCCCCGGAGGAGCAGCTCCGGCGGCTGATGGCCCGCGACGGCCTCACCCGGGAGGAGGCCCTGGCCCGCATCCGCGCCCAGATGCCGATCGAGGAGAAACGCCGCCGCGCCGATTACGTGATCGACAACAGCGGCCCCCTTGCCGCCACCGAGCGGCAGGTGGACGCCTTTCTCCGCCAGGTGGGGGTTCGGCCATGACGTTTTCGCGGCGGGAGTGGGCGATCCTCTTCCTGCTGGCCGCGCTCTTTGCGCTGTTCAACGCCTCGCTGCTGTGGGAATGGCTCTACCCGATTCGGTACGAGGGGGAGATCGCCCGCGCGGCGGAGCGGTACGAGGTGGATCCCTACCTGCTCTTGGCCATCATCCGTATCGAAAGCAAGTTCAACCCCTATACCGTCTCCGAAAAGGGGGCCGTGGGCCTGATGCAGCTCATGCCGGAGACGGCGGCGTGGGTGGCGCAAAAGGCCGGCTTGCCGCAGGAGCTGGCCATGCGCCTCGACGACCCTGCCGTCAACGTGACGCTGGGGGCCTGGTACGTCCGCTACCTGCTCGACCGCTTTGCGGGAAACACCGCGCTGGCCGTGGCGGCCTACAACGCCGGGCCCACCGCCGTCGACCGCTGGCTGGCCCGCCGGGTGTGGGACGGGCGGCGGGAGACGGTGTCGGCCATCCCGTACGGCGAAACCCGCCATTTTGTCCAGCGCGTGCTGTACTACCACGACCGCTACCGGGCGGTGTACGAAGACCGCTTTGCCCATCTCTCGGGGACGGTACAGCAACGGTGAGTCCGTCAGTCATCCGCACCGGCGCAAGGACACGTGCCGGTGCGGTTTTTGTTAGGTACTGCGCCTCATCCGCAACGGATAGGTGATATACCATTGCCAAATGTGACATACTGATTATAATAAAAGTGGGATTATCGTGTGGATGATTTCAGGGAACGGAAAGCCAGTTGGAGGGGATGCGTGTTCATGACGGTAAAGATCGGGATCAACGGGTTTGGACGGATTGGCCGCATGGTGTTTCGCAAGGCGATTGGCGACCCGGAAATCGAAGTGGTGGCGGTGAACGCGACGTATCCCGCGGCGACGCTGGCCCACCTCGTCAAGTACGACACGGTCCACGGCCGGCTGGAGGCTACCGTCGAGGCGGCGGAGGATGCGCTGATCGTCAACGGCAAGGTGACGAAGCTCCTCGCCGATCGCGATCCGGAACGCCTGCCGTGGGGCGAGCTGGGGGTCGACATCGTCATCGAAGCCACGGGGAAATTCCGCGACCGGGAAGGGGCGTCCAAGCACCTGAAGGCGG
Organism: Calditerricola satsumensis; assembly: GCF_014646935.1. GTDB lineage: Bacteria > Bacillota > Bacilli > Calditerricolales > Calditerricolaceae > Calditerricola > Calditerricola satsumensis. The sequence goes on from NZ_BMOF01000003.1 coordinate 78,486, forward strand.
GGGCCAAGAAGGTGATCATCACCGCGCCGGGCAAGGACGAGGACGTCACCCTTGTGATGGGGGTCAACGAGCACGCCTACGATCCCGAGAAACACCACATCATCTCCGGCGCCTCGTGCACGACAAACTGTTTGGCGCCGGTGGCCAAGGTGCTCCATGAAGCCTTCGGCATCGAATACGGCCTCATGACCACCGTGCACGCCTACACGAACGACCAGAACAACCTCGACAATCCGCACAAAGACCTGCGCCGTGCCCGTGCGTGCGCGCAGTCGATCATTCCCACCACCACCGGCGCGGCGAAGGCGGTGGGCAAGGTGCTGCCGGAGCTGGCCGGCCGGCTGAACGGCATCGCCCTGCGCGTGCCCACGCCGAACGTCTCCATCGTCGACCTGGTGGCCGACCTGAAAACCGACGTCACGGTGGAGGAGGTCAACCGCGTGCTCCGTGAGGCGAGCGAAGGGCCCATGCAGCCCTACCTGCTGTACACGGAGGAGCCTCTCGTGTCGAGCGACTTCGTCGGCACGGAGCAGTCGGCCATCGTGGACGGGCTGTCGACGATGGTCATGGGCACGCGAAAGGTGAAGGTGCTGGCGTGGTACGACAACGAATGGGGGTACTCCTGCCGGATGCTCGACCTGGCCAAATACGTGGCCAAGCGGCAGATGGCCAGCGTTTGCGCGGGCTAATCCCAAGAGGGAAAACAGGGGGTTTTGGACCGACGCGCCTCACCGAGGCGCGTTTTCGCTTGTATGCCGGAACAAAATTGGATACAATAACGATGAATTTTTTCTGGTGGAAGGAAAAAGGAGACAGAAGGAGGGATTGGCGTGAAGGCGACGCAGCTGTGGTTCACCGAGGATCAGACGCCCGGTTACAAGGTGCAGTGGCGCCTGCGCGAGGTGCTCCATACGGAACAGACGCCCTTTCAGGAGCTGGCCATCGTGGACACCTACGATTTCGGCAAGGCGCTGCTTCTCGACGGCATCATCCAAGTCACCGAAAAGGATCACTTCATATATAATGAGATGATCACGCACATCCCCCTGTCGGCCCATCCCAACCCGCGGCGCGTGCTGATCATCGGCGGCGGCGACGGCGGGGCCCTGCGGGAGTGCTTGAAATACGAGACCGTCGAACGGGTGGACATGGTGGAAATCGACGAGCAGGTGGTGGCGAACTGCGAAAAATACCTCCCCGAAATCGCCAGCGAGTTTCGCAACCCCCGCGCCCGGTTGATCTTTGAGGATGGCCTGAAATACATCAAGACGGTGCAGGGCGAATACGACGTGGTCATCGTTGACTCCAGCGATCCCGTAGGTCCGGCGGTGCAGCTGTTCGAGCGCCCGTTCTATGAAGACGTGGCGCGCGCTCTCAAGGACGACGGCCTGATGGTCTGCCAGAGCGAGTCGCCGTTCTTCAACATCGATGTGCTGCGCAAAGTGGTGACCGCGCTTCGCGACTTGTTCCCCGTCGTTCGCCCGTACCTGGCGGTCATTCCCACGTACCCCAGCGGCCTGTGGAGCTTCACGCTGGCCTCGAAGAAGGTGGACCCGCTCGCCGTACCGCGGGAGCGGCTCAAAGCGCGCGACACCCAATACTACAATCCGGACATGTTCTATGGTGCCTTTGTCCTTCCCGAAATGGTGAAGCGCGCCATAGAATAAGCCAGAGAAGAGGGAATACGCTACCCGGTTTTCCGGCCGGAGGAGTCCGGCCGGAAAGCTGGGTAAAGTTTTTATTGCAATCTGAGGGTAGTCGACGTATACTATCACTTGTGAACTTTTTTCAGCAAGAAAGGGAACCAGCATCTACTTAAAGGGTTAGGACCTCTTCGGACGAACTTGCCCCCGTGGTAGATGGCGCAGGTCCCTCATGCTTGAAAAGCATGCGAATTTCAAGTAAAGGGGGATTCTTCCATGGACACGATGGGTCGTCACGTCATCGCTGAACTTTGGGGATGCGACTTCGACAAGCTGAACGACCTGAAGTTCATCGAAAAGGTCATGGTCGAAGCCGCGCTGGAAGCCGGGGCGGAGATTCGAGAGGTCGCCTTCCACAAATTTGCGCCACAAGGCGTCAGCGGCGTGGTCATCATCTCCGAATCGCACCTGACGATCCACAGCTTCCCGGAACACGGCTACGCCAGCATCGACGTCTACACGTGCGGGCATCGCATTGATCCCCAAGTTGCAGCGAATTACATTATAGAGAAACTGGGTGCGACCACCGTCGAAGCGGTCCAGGTACCACGCGGGATGGGTCCGGTGAGGGTGGAACACGTCCAGCCCTTCAAGCCGAAAATGAAAGTGAAAGCCGTCTGACTGCACAGGGAAGTGGCGGTGCCCTTCCCTTTCGCCATACGCGCGCAGGCACACATGAGGAACCCGGCAGCGGGTTCCTCATTTCCTATGGGGCCATGGTATGATGAAAAGGGCAGGGAACGAACGACAGGCCAACGAGCGAGGGACGGCCCATGCGTTGTCCGTATTGCGATCACCTCGGCACGCGGGTGCTCGACTCGCGTCCCGTCAACGACGGCAAATCGATTCGCCGGCGCCGCGAGTGCGAGGCGTGCAACCGGCGCTTTACCACCTTCGAGGTGGTGGAGGAGACGCCGCTCATCGTCATCAAGAAGGACGGGACGCGCGAGTCCTTCAGCCGGGAAAAGGTGCTGCGCGGGATGATCCGCGCCTGCGAAAAGCGCCCCGTCCCGCTGGAGACCCTCGAGCGGATCGTCGACGAGATCGAACGCCAGCTCCGGGCCAGCGCCCAATCGGAAGTGCCGAGCAAGACGATCGGCGAGATGGTGATGGAAAAGCTGTACGAGGTGGATGAGGTCTCCTACGTCCGCTTCGCCTCCGTCTACCGGCAGTTCAAGGACATCAACGTGTTCATGAAGGAATTGCGCGAACTCCTCGCCCGAACGAAACAGCGGGAAGGATAGCGGGAGCATTTGGCGGCGCTCGGAAAACGGGACCGGCCCTTGGCGGCGGAAGGGGGAAACCGGGATGACCGCGCCCACCCTCAAAGACGCATACGTGGTTCGGTTCATCCGGCCCATTGCTCCGGCGGAACTGGGGTATGTGCTGCACTTGTACCAGCCGATCATCGGCCATGCCGCCTGCGCGCTGTACCTGACGCTGCTCTTCAGCGTGCCGCAGGACAGCGGCGTCCCGCAGACCGGGATGTTCCGCTGGCTCGTGGCCACCACCGGGCTTAGCCTTGACGCGTTAACCCAGGCGCGGCGTCGCTTGGAAGCCGTCGGGCTGTTGCGGACCTTTCATGTCTCGCGCGACGACGGCGATGCGGTTTTCGAGTTTTTGCTCTATCCCCCCCTTCCGCCGGCGCGCTTTTTGGCCGACGACGTGCTCAACGTGCTCCTCTTTAACGCCCTCAGCCCGGCCCAGTACCGGGCGCTTGTCGACCGGTACGGCGCGGACGAGCGCGACGTCCACGCGGCGCACCGCCTCCTGTCCCCCCATGCCGCGCGCACGGAGCTGACCGCTGCCTTTGGCGACGTCTTCGTCGCCGTATCGCCCGAGACGTTGTCCCGCGAAAGCGGCGCGGAGGCGGAGCGGGAGAGCGCCGCCGCGCGCGAGGGACGGGCGATGCCGGAGATGGATCCCTTTGCGGAAGGTGCCGTCTCCTTTGGCACCGTCATTGACGAAGCGGAGCTTGAGGCGTACCTGCCCGAGGGTTTTCCCCGCGTCGCCGAGTGGCCTCAAGGCCTGCGCGAGGCTGTGCAGCGCCTGGCCTTTCTGTTCGGGCTGGATGCCTATGCCCTCTCGGTCCACTTGCAGGATCCGTTCGTGTGTGGCGACGACGGCGTGCCCGACGCCGAGCGGCTCAAGCAGGTGATCAAGCAGGCGTACCTCCACCGCAGCAAGGGCAAGTGGCCGCGCATTGCCGAGCGCGTGCAACCTCCCGCCCTGCGCACGGTGCAGGGGGAGCCGAAGAGCCGCGAGGAGGCCCACATCCGCACCCTGGAGACGCTGTCCCCGGTGCGGCTCATCGAGCGCCATCAGGGGGGCGCGCCCGTTTCGGAGGCCGACCTGCGCATCGTGGAGGCGCTGCTGGAGGACTACCGGCTTCCGCCGGGCGTGGTCAACGTCCTCATCGAGTACGTGATGATCACGAACGACTACAAACTGCCGCGCAACCTCGTGTTCAAAATTGCCGCCCACTGGAAGCGCAAGAAGGTGCAAACGGTCCCCGAAGCCCTCGCCGTGGCCCGCGAAGAGCACCAGCTGTACCAGCAGTGGCGCGGCGGGCGAGACGCGTCTGCGACCAAGGGGCAGGGCAAAGGCGAGCGCCGCGCGCGCCGGGCGTCGGGCGGGGAGGAAAAGCTGGCCTCCAGCATCGCGCACCAGCTTGAGCGCGAGCGGGAAGGCGCGTACGAGGAGCGCCGCGAGCGGCCCATCGCCGAAGACGAGGAGCTCCTGCGCCTGGTGTATGAGCTGGAAGCCCGCAAAAAGGGGAAATCGTAGATGCGAACGATCGGCGAGCTTTTGGCCAAGTGGCGCGCACACGACCGGGAAGTGGCCAAGCGGCGGGAAGCGCTGGTGCGACACCCCGACGTGGCCGCGTTTTTGGCCGCGCATCCGGAGGTGCCCGATGCGGCCATCGACCGCAGCCTGGCCACGCTGGCCCAGTTCGTGCGCGAACAGGAGAATTGCCGCCGGTGCCCCGGACTGGAAAGCTGTCCCAACATGATGAAGGGCCACGTCACAGAGCTCGTCCTGCACGGCGAGCGCATCGTGCCGGCGCTCAAGCCCTGTTCCCTCTACGCAGCCGAAGAGCGGCGGCGCCAGCAGCAAGCCCGGTTTCGCAGCCACCACATTCCCGCCGATGTGCGGGCGGCCCGATTTACGGAGAACACCATTTTCGATCAATACAACCGCGAGGCGATCGCGGCGGCGATTCGCTTCTGCCAGCGGTTTCAGCCGGGGGAAAGCCCGATGGGCCTTTATTTTTACGGGCCCTTTGGCGTGGGGAAAAGCCACCTGATGGCCGCCCTGGCCAACGAGCTGGCCGCGATGGGCTACGATTCGCTCATGGTGTACGTGCCCCTGTTTCTGCAGGAAATGCGCGACGCCGTGAAGGACGGCACCTTTTCGGCCAAGCTGGAGGAGGTGTGCGCTGTCCCCGTCCTCATCCTCGACGACATCGGGGCCGAGACGCCGTCGCCGTGGGCGCGCGACGAGGTGCTGGGCGTGGTGCTCCACCACCGCGTGGCCCACAACCGGCCGACGCTGTACACCTCCAACCTGAGCTACGACGAGCTGGAGGAGGCCCTCGCCGCCGTGGGCGGCACCGCCGCCGACCGCACGAAGGCGAAGCGGATCATGGAGCGCATCCGGCACTACACCGAGGCTTATTTCCTCGACGGGCCCAATCGCCGCAAGCGAAACAAAGAGACGGGTCGCCCGGCCTAAAATTTTCCCGTAAAATTTTTTTGCGAGAGGGGTTGATTTTTACGAGGTCATGGTATATACTCAAAACTGTCGCGAGCGAACGATGCGACGGCAAAACGGAAGAGGAAGCGAAGGCGTGGGGCCATAGCTCAGTTGGGAGAGCGCTTGCATGGCATGCAAGAGGTCAGGGGTTCGAATCCCCTTGGCTCCACCATCACGCGGAGCTGTGGTGAAGCTGGAGTTCACGCCGGTCTGTCACACCGGAGGTCGCGGGTTCGAGTCCCGTCAGCTCCGCCATCTCTCGTGGTCCGGTAGCTCAGCTGGTAGAGCAGAGGACTGAAAATCCTCGTGTCGGCGGTTCGAGTCCGTCCCGGACCACCATTTTTCTTTGCCTGCGGAAGTAGCTCAGTGGTAGAGCACCGCCTTGCCATGGCGGGGGTCGCGGGTTCGAGTCCCGTCTTCCGCTCCATTTTTTTCGCGTGATGATGCGCGAATTTTCTTTTTTCAACAGGGCTGTTTCGCGTGTTGGCGATGTGCGGCGCGCACCGTTGGGATGCGCGCTTTTATGTTGGCCGGCTCGCGGGCTGCCAAACGGGGGCCGTTATGATAGGATGAAGGAGAAGTCGGGTTTCGGAGCGGAAGGAGGAAACGGAACGGGAAGGAAGGCGGAGGGCGCCGAGGTGGCGCGTCGCCGAAGGAAGGAGGAGGACGGGCATGTCGGCCATCGACCGCATCCTGGCGCGGGCCCTTGCCGGGGAGCGCCTCGGACTGGAGGACGGCCTTGCGCTGTTTGAGAGCGACGAGGTGGAAAAGATCGGCCATGCCGCCGACCAAATCATGAAGCGGTGGCATCCGGAGCCGATCACCACCTTCGTCATCGGGCGAAACATCAACTACACCAACGTGTGCGACACCTATTGCCGGTTTTGCGCCTTCTACCGTCCCCCGGGCCATCCGGAGGGCTACGTGCTGCCCAATGAGGTGATCTTCCAGAAGATCCAGGAGACCGTCGACGTGGGCGGCACGGAGATCCTGATGCAGGGCGGCACGCATCCCGATTTGCCATTCGGCTACTACTTGAATTTGTTGCGCGAGATCAAGCGGCGGTTTCCGCAGATCCACATCCATTCCTTTTCTCCTGCCGAAATCTGGAAAATGGTTGAGGTGTCCGGGCTTTCGCTGGAGGAGGTCATCCGCCAGCTCAAGGAGGCGGGGCTCGATTCGATCCCGGGCGGCGGGGCGGAGATTCTCGACGACCGCACGCGCCTGCGCATCAGCCGCAAGAAGGGGTCGTGGACGAAGTGGATGGAGGTGATGCAGACGGCCCACCGTCTCGGCCTGCACACCACGGCCACGATGGTGATCGGCTTTGGCGAGACGCTCGAGGAGCGCGTGCTGCATCTGCTCCGCATCCGCCAGGCCCAGGACGAGACGCGCGGCTTTCTCGCCTTCATCGTCTGGACGTTCCAGCCGGAAAACACCCGCCTCCCGCGGGAGAAGCTGCCGCCGGAAGAGTACCTCAAGGCGGTGGCCATCAGCCGCCTGATGCTCGACAACATCCCCAATTTCCAGTCCTCGTGGGTGACGATGGGGCCGGAGATCGGCAAGCTGTCGCTCTCCTATGGCTGCAACGATTTCGGCAGCACGATGATCGAGGAAAACGTCGTCTCCGCCGCCGCCTGCACGCACAAGGTGAACACCAACCTGATCCTGCGCCTGATCCGCGAGGCCGGCAAAATTCCTGCCCAGCGCAACACGCGGTACGAGATTCTGCGCGTGTTCCGGGAAGGGGAAACCGTCGAGCGAGACTTTGTGATGCAAAATTGACGTGGGGTATGGAAAACGGGGAAACAAGCCTGCGCATATTCCTTCCCGCGCCCTCATATCTTATTCATGATCGTCCAAAAAGGGGGCGCGACCGTGGAAGGCGTCTACATGGTGTTCGATCCCCAGCGCAGGCCGATTGAGGCGTTGAAACCGTATGTGGCGCGTCAACTGGCGCCGATGAAGGCCAGAGGGGTGCCGGCGCGCGTCCTGGTCCGGCCGACCGAAAGCGGATACGTGCTGTGGTGCTACCTGTCGCCAGATGCCGTGCATGCCACAGGATCCAACGCGGTGCGCCACGCGCTGGCGTTGGCCCTGGCCGACTACATCGTGGCCGAACGGGAAGAGGAGCTGGTGCGCTTTTGCCTCCGGCGCGCCGTGCGCCATGCTGACGCAGGGGATGCGGCCCTGATTCTGCGCCACGCGCTGGCGCACCTGGGAGCGGGAACCGGCGAAGACGCAGAGGGCCGGCGCGCAAAGCGGAAACGCCTTCTTGCCGCCGGCCTCCTTTCGTTTCTGATTCCGGGACAGCCCCTCGTGCTTGAGGGGGTGCTTCGCTTTCGCTTGCGGGCGTACCATCAGGAGCTGGCTCACGCGGTGGAAAAGGGGATCGACGACTACCGCAGCGAGTACCAGTACCGCGAGTTCGTTCGCCTTCTGCGCCTCGTGGTGTCCGGGAAGCCGTCGCGCATGGCCCATCTGCACGTGGTGTACGCCGAAGAAGGGGGCGTGCGCCTGTTTGACGGTGATCTCCGGCCCATCGAGGCGGAGGCGATGCGCGCCGTGTTGCGGGAGGTGCCGGAAACCCTCGAGGACGCGCTCCTGAGCGCCCTGGTGGCCCTTGCCCCCGAGCGGCTGACGCTGCACGTCCGGACAGCCAACGAACGAGCGGTGGAGACGTTGTGCCGGGTGTTTGAGGGGAAAGTGAAGCTGTGCCCCGGATGTGCGGTGTGTGCGGCCCTCGATTCCGCGCATTCGGCTTCCCAAGGCGCACAAGGCGAGGCGGAGGACCGCCTAAGCGGCTACGACGGCGAGGCGTACCGCGTGGAAGAGGGATGAGGATGCTGGCGGGAAGGAGGCCAATTCCGGTGCACAGGCGGTGGGTAGGTGCCCTTGTCTTCGCGGTCGCGGTGGTGGCGGTGTGGGGAAGCCTCGCCTCTGCTCATCTTTCCGTGCGGGACGAGAACACGCGGACGGTTCATGTACACGATGCGGCCAAGCGCAGCCTGGAACGGCGGGTGGAACTGCTGGAGAAAGCCTTGGCTCGGCAACTACTGGTATATCGCGGCGGTACGGCCCTATCCGGGGGTGGATCTCGAAAAACGGGCTCTACGCTAAAAAGTGTGGATGCCAAGAAGGAAAAAGGCGGTCAGCGAGCCAAGG
>NZ_BMOF01000004.1 GCF_014646935.1 Calditerricola satsumensis
CGATGGCCTTCTTCCCCTTCTCCGGGTGGAAGGACTCCTTCTACGGCGACCTCCACGCCAATGGGATGGACGGGGTGGAGTTCTACACGCGCAAGAAGATGGTTACCGCGCGTTGGTAAGGCGCGGGTGGCAGGCAGGGAAAACCGATCATCGGCCTCAAACAGAACCCAGGGAGGAATGGCAATGGAACGCGTGGCCCGGTTTCGGATTCCATCGGTGGTGGTGTATGGGCGCGGCGCCTTGGGGCGCGTCGGGGAAGAAGCGCGGCGGCTCGGCGCCAAGGCGCTCATCGTCTGCGACGCGGTCATGGAGCGCTTGGGCGCTGTGGCCGAGTGCCGAGCGCATCTGGCGAAGGCCGGCGTTGAGGCGGCCGTGTACACCGGGGTCAACACCGAGCCCATCGATGCTTACGTGGACGAGGCGCTGGCCATGTATCGGGTGGAAGGGTGCGATCACTTGATTGCCCTTGGCGGCGGCAGCGCCATCGACACGGCCAAGGCGGTGGCCCTTCTCGCCGAAAACGGCGGGCGCATTGCCGACTATCACGCGGGAGAGCGAACGATCCGCCGCCCGTCGGCACCGCTCATCGCCGTGCCGACGACGGCCGGAACCGGTTCGGAAGTGACCGACGTGACGGTGATCACGAACACCGCCACCGCCGTCAAGATGATGATCAAGCATCCGACGCTGTTGCCCACAGTGGCCCTCGTCGACCCCTTGCTCACGGTCTCGTCTCCGCCCGCGGTGACGGCGTCCAGCGGGCTGGATGCCCTGTGTCACGCCGTCGAAGCTTACCTCTCTCGGCGGGCGCAGCCGCTGACCGATGCGCTGGCCCTCTCGGCGGTGCGGCGGATTGCGGGCCATCTGCGCCGCGCCTATGCCAACGGCCAGGACCTGGAGGCGCGCGAGGCGATGGCGTTGGCGGCGATGGAGGCGGGCATGGCCTTTTCCAATGCCTCCGTAGCGCTGGTGCACGGTATGTCGCGGCCCGTGGGCGCGCTGTTTCACGTTCCGCACGGCATCGCCAACGCCATGCTCATGCCTGCTGTGCTGGAGTACACCAAACCGGCCTGCGTGGCGCGCCTGGCCGTCATTGGCCGCGCGATGTGTCCGGACGTTGCCGGCGCCTCCGACGAAGAAGCGGCGGAAGAAGCCATCCGGGAAATCAAGCGGTTGTGCCGGGACTTGGCCATTCCCAACCTCCAGGCCTGGGGGGGTGGCGGAAAAGGACTGGCGCGAGAAGGCGAGCAAGATGGCCGACGACGCCTTGGCCAGCGGCAGCCCCGCCAACAACCCGCGCGTGCCGACGCGGGAGGACATTGTTGCTCTCTATGAAGTGTGCTACACCTACGATTTTTCTGCCGAGACATGAAGGACGGATGGTAGCGAAGAAACAGGCAGCGGCGGGTACCATGAAAAGGGGAGGTTTGCGCGCATGTTGGGGATGCTGGGGTTGTTGCTGGGGCTTTTGCTGCTCATTGTCCTGACCATGCGCGGGGTGCACATCATCGTGGCGGCGATTCTGTGTTCCACGGTGGTGGCCCTCTTTGGCGGGCTGAATCTGGAAACGGCCCTTACCCAGCATTACATGGAGGGGTTTACCGGGTATTTTGCTTCCTGGTTTCTGATCTTTCTTTTTGGCGCAATTTTCGGTAAAGTCATGGAGGACACGCGGGCGGCGGAGTCGATCGCGGACTGGGTGATGCGCACCTTCGGCTCGACGCGGGCGGTGCTGGCGGTGGTGGCGGCATGTGCCATCATGACCTACGGAGGCGTGAGCCTGTTTGTGGTCGGCTTTTCGGTGTATCCCATTGCCGTGGCGCTGTTCCGCCACGCCAATGTCCCGCACCGCTTCATCCCCGGGGCGATGGCCTTCGGGTCCGTCGCCTTCACGATGACCTCGCCCGGCTCGCCGGAAATCCAGAACTTGATCCCGACACAATTTTTCGGTACGACGCCGCTGGCCGGTGGATGGATCGGGTTTCTTGTCGGTTTTGTCATTCTGATTTCCGGCGCGCTGTACCTGAAGGTGGCCGTGCGCAGAGCGATGGCCGCCGGTGAAGGGTTCAACCCGCCGGAAGCCCGCCAAGGCTTGGTTCGTCTGTCGGCCGGATCGGCCGTTCAGGAGACCGCCGCTGCGGCGGAGGAGGGGGCCGCCCGTCGCCTTCCCCCTGCGGTGTCGGCCTTCATCCCCATTGTGGTGGTCATCGTTACGCTGAACGTTCTGGCTAAGGTGATGTCGTCCACCGCCGCGGCGCTCGTCTCCCTGGCCATTGGCATTGGCCTGGCGTGGGTGCTGATGTGGCGCCATGTGCGCCGGTTTTGGGGTTCCCTCGCCGTTGGCGCCCAGGATGCCCTGGTGGCCGCGGCCAACACCTGCGCCGTTGTCGGTTTCGGCAAGGTGGCGGCCCAGGTACCGGCGTTCAAGTCGGTGGTCGACGCCCTGACGAGCATTCCGGGTCCGGACCTTTTGGGCCTTGCCCTCGGGGTCACACTGATCTGCGGCCTTACCGGCTCGGCGTCGGGCGGGCTTGGCATCGCGCTGCCCATCTTGGCGCCGCTGTACCTCGCCAAGGGCGTTGACCCCGGCGCGGCGCACCGTGTGGCCACCCTTGCCGCGGGCGGGCTCGATTCACTGCCGCACAACGGATACGTCGTCACCACGATCCGCGCCATTTGTGGCGAGACGCATCAGCGGGCGTACAAACCCGTTTTCGTGCTTACCGTCTTGGTTCCGCTGTTGGGAATGTTCCTCGCCGTGGTGCTCTATTCCCTCTTCTGACCGGTTCATGGATGGGGAGCGGCTGGCGGGTTTCCGTCAGCGGCTCTTTCTTTTCTTGTTCCACTCCGCCGTAGTTTCCCAGAGTGCATCCCGGTTGGCGGTCGTTCGTGGTAGAATGGGGGTGCTTACCCGATGGCGCTGAGGAAGGGATCGTGATGAAGGAACAGTGGCGATTTGTCGACACCGGGAGCCGCTCGCCGGCGGAGAACATGGCCATCGACGAGGCCATCCTGCGGATGCACGCCGAGGGCAAGGTGCCGCCGACGGTTCGCTTTTACACGTGGGAGCCGCCGACGCTGTCCATCGGCTACTTTCAGAAGGCGGAGCGGGAAGTGGACCTTGCCGCCGTGCGCGCCATGGGGCTGGGGTTTGTGCGGCGGCCCACCGGAGGCCGGGCGGTGCTCCACGACCGGGAGCTGACGTACAGCATCGTGGTGCGGGAAAGCCACCCGCTCATCCCGCCGTCGGTGACGGAAGCCTACCGCGTGCTGAGCCTGGGCCTGCTGGAGGGGTTCCGCGCCCTCGGCCTTCAGGCGGAAATGGTCTCGCTGGCCGACCCGGAGGAGAAGAAAAAGTTTGCGTCGCCCGGCTCGGCGGCCTGCTTCGACTCGCCGTCGTGGTACGAATTGGTGGTCGAGGGGCGCAAAGTGGCCGGAAGCGCCCAGACGCGCCAGCTGGGCGTTGTGCTGCAGCACGGGTCCATCCTCCTCGACCTGGATGTGGACAAGCTGTTCGCCTGCCTGCGCTTTCCCTCCGAGCGGGCCAAAGCGCGCCTGCGGGAGGACTTTGCGCGCAAGGCGGTGGCCATCAACGAGGTGGCGCCGCGCCCCGTTTCGCTGGAGGAGGCCAAGGCGGCCTTCTTTGCCGGCTTTGCCCGAGGGCTGGGCGTCGAGCTGGTGCCGGGCGCGCTGACGCCCGAGGAAGAGGCGCTGGCCGCCGAGCTCGTCGAGACGCGTTACGGCACGGACGAGTGGAACCTGAAACGGTAAGCCGAAACGGAAGCGAAGAAGCGAGGAGAAGGCAAACGCTTGACTTGCGGGGAACCTGGGGGAGGGAAGCAGCGTGGGCGACGTACGGGCCGTCATCGACGAACTGCGCCGTGATCCGGCCTTCATGGCCAACGTGACGCACTGGGAGGTGCTGCCGCCGCGGGAGGCGCGGGTTCAGCCGTTTCCTGCCGATCTCGACGCCCGGCTGCGCGATGCGCTGGCGGAAAAAGGCGTCACCGCCCTCTACCTCCACCAGCGCGCGGCCTATGATGCCGCGCGGCGGGGCGAACACGTGGTCGTGGTGACGCCGACCGCATCGGGAAAGACGCTCTGCTACAACCTGCCCGTTCTGCAGGCGATCCTGGAGAACGCGCACACGCGGGCCCTGTACCTGTTTCCGACCAAGGCGCTGGCCTACGACCAGATGGCCGAATTGAACGATCTGATTGATCGCCTCGGCGTGGACATCAAGTCGTACACCTACGACGGCGACACGCCGGCCAGCGCCCGCCAGGCCATCCGCAACGCCGGCCACATCGTGGTCACCAACCCCGACATGCTCCACGCGGCCATCCTGCCGCACCACACGAAGTGGGTGAAGCTGTTCGAAAACCTGCGCTTTGTGGTGATCGACGAGCTGCACGCCTACCGCGGGGTCTTCGGCAGCCACGTGGCCAACGTGCTGCGCCGGCTGAAGCGCATCTGCCGGTTTTATGGGTCGAATCCCCAATTCCTTCTCGCCTCGGCCACCATCGCCAACCCGCGCCAGCACGCCGAGGCGCTCGTTGAGGAGCCGGTGACGCTCATCGACGAAAACGGCGCGCCGCGCGGGGAGAAGCACTTCATCTTCTACAACCCGCCGGTGGTCAACAAGCCCCTCGGCATCCGCAAGAGCAGCGTGCTGGAAAGCCGCGATCTGGCCCTGCGCCTGCTTAAAAAGCAGATTCAGACCATCGTCTTCGCCCGCAGCCGGGTGCGCGTCGAGGTGCTCACCTCCTACCTCCAGGAAGCGTTCAAGCACAAGCTGGGCAAAAAGCGCATCCGCGGGTACCGCGGCGGCTACTTGCCCAAGGAGCGCCGGGAAATCGAGCGCGGGCTGCGCAGCGGGGAGATCCTCGGCGTGGTCAGCACGAATGCGTTGGAACTGGGCGTCGACATTGGCCAGCTGGAAGCGTGCATTCTCAGCGGCTACCCCGGCTCCATCGCCAGCACGTGGCAGCAGGCCGGGCGCGCCGGGCGGCGGCACGGCACGTCGGTGGCCATCCTCGTGGCGTCGAGCAACCCCCTCGACCAGTTCCTCATCCAGAACCCCGCCTTTTTCTTTGGCCGCTCGCCGGAGGAGGCGCGCATCGATCCCGACAACTTGATGATCCTGGTGGACCACATCAAGTGCGCCGCCTTTGAGCTGCCCTTTCGCCGCGGCGAGGCCTTCGGCGGGGAGGACCTGGAGGAGATCTTGGCCTTTCTTGCCGAGGAGCAGGTGGTGCACGCGGGACCCGATCGGTGGTACTGGATGGCCGATGCGTTTCCGGCCCACGAGATCAGCCTGCGCTCGGCGTCGCGCGAAAACGTGGTCATCGTCGACATCACGGAGGGGGCCAAGGTGATCGGCGAGGTGGACCGCTTCAGCGCACCGATGCTCGTCCACGAGGAGGCCATCTACATTCACGACGGCGTGCAGTACCAGGTGGAAAAACTGGATTATGAAGAAAAGAAGGCTTATGTGCGGCGGGTGAAGGTGGACTATTACACCGACGCCAACCTCGCCGTCGACCTCAAGGTGCTGGCGGTGGATCGCGAAAAGCAGCAGGGGGGCGTCACGAAGGGCTATGGCGAAGTGAGGGTGACGGCCATGGCCACGCTGTTCAAGAAGATCCGCTTCCACACCCACGAGAACATCGGTTCCGGGCCCATTCACCTGCCCGAAGAGGAGCTGCACACGACGGCCTACTGGATCGCCCTGGACGAGGCGGCGACGGCGGCGCTGCCCAAACCCGACCTGCCCTTTGCCCTTTTGGGGCTGGCCAACGTCCTCGTCCACACCGCCCCGCTCTTTCTCATGTGCGACCCCCTCGACATCCGCGTGGTGCCGCAGGTGAAAGCGGTGGACACCGGGCGGCCGACGATCTATCTCTACGACCGCTACCCCGGCGGCGTGGGGCTGGCCGAGCGGCTGTACGAACGGCACGAGGAGCTCCTGGCCCAGGCCGAGGCCCTCATACGCGGCTGCGGCTGCGCCGGCGGATGCCCGGCCTGCGTGGGGCCTGTGGAGGAAGTGGGCCTGCTCGGCAAGCGGCACGCCCTGGCGCTGCTGGAAGCGGTGCGGAGGGCCTCCCATGGCCAGCCTGCGTGAGCGGCTGCGTCGGCTGGTGGGCAGCGGGGGGCGTGCCGAGGCGGCCTGCGCCGCCGAGCGTGCCGGTGCGGCTGTGGGGGCGCCCGAAGGCCCCGGCGCGCCGGAGGAGGGCGACGGGCGCTGGCAGGCCCTCGGCTTGCGCGCGGAGGCGGTTGGCGGTCTGCGCGTTTTTGTCCGGCGCGTGACCGTTCCGCTGGATGCGCGCTATGGCCGGGTGCGGCTCGGCGACGCGCTGGATTTGTCGCCCGAGGCGGTGGGCCGGTTGGGCGGCGCGCAGCAGCCGCCCGTTCCGCCGAGCAAGCTGCTGTTTTTGGACGCCGAAACGACGGGGCTGGGCAGCGGAGCGGGGACGTTTCCGTTTCTCTACGGCCTGGTCCGCTTTGCCGGGGATCATGTGCACCTCGAGCAGCTGCTCGTGCCCCGGCCGGAGGAAGAGGCGGCGGCCCTCGAGGCGGTGCGCGCGGCGGTGGCGGCCTCCGGCGGCCTGGTGACGTTCAACGGCAAGGCCTTCGACTGGAACCAGCTCGTGACGCGCTGCGTGCTCAGCGGGGTGGCGGTCCCGCCCGCGCCGGACGTGCATCTCGATTTGCTCCATGCCGCGCGGCGGCTCTGGCGCGCCGATCACGCTTGCGACCTGGCCACGCTGGAGCGGCTTCAGCTCGGGGCATCGCGCGCGGGCGACATTCCCGGCGCCCTCGTGCCGGAGCACTACCGCCGCTATTTGGCCACCGGTGATCCCGGCTACCTGGCCGGGGTGCTGGCGCACAACGAGCGCGACCTCTTGGCCCTTGTCGCCCTTCTCGTCCGCCTGGGGCGCCTGGTGGAAGCGGTGCAGGGCGGCAGCCTGGCGGATGCCGAGCGGACGGAAGAGCTGTCGGCCGGCGCGTGCCTGGGCCTGGCGCGCATGCTCGAGCGCGACGGGCGGTGGGACGAGGCCGCCGCGCTGTACGAGCGGCTGCTCGACGTGCCCGGCTTTCGGCGCGAAGCGCGCCAAGCGCTCACGGTGCTCTACAAGCGGCTGAAGCGATGGGACGAGGCCGTCGCGCTATGGGAGGCGTGGCTGCGCGATCCGGACAACCGTTCCCTTACGCCGTATGTGGAGCTGGCCAAGTACCTGGAGCATCAGGCCAAGGACTACGCCGCAGCCGCGGCCGTGGTGGAGGAAGCACTGTGGCTGGTCCGCCAGCGGCAGCGTTTGTCCCGCCGGCGCGCGCCGACGCCCGAAGAACAGGACCTGCTCGCCCGCGCCCAGCGGCTGGCCAAGAAGCGCGAGCGGCAAGCGGGGGCGCCGTAGCCCCCGTGCCGCTCGTCGGGGTGCAGCCGCTTTCCGGGATCTAGACCTGTTGTTGCGTGACGGCTTGTACCGCCGCGTAAAAGGCCTGCTGCAGCCTCCGGGTAACCGGGCCGGGCACGCCGGCGCCGATGGGGCGGCCGTCCACTTCGACAATGGGCACGATCTCCTGCGTCGTGCTGGTGAAGAAGGCTTCGTCGGCGCTCAGCAGCTCCTCCCGGGTGAAGGGCGCCTCGACGGTGGAGATCCCTTCCTTCGCGGCCAGTTCCAGCACGAAGCGGCGCGTGATGCCGTCGAGGATCAAATGGTTGGCCGGGTGGGTGCGCAGCACGCGGCCCTGCACGATGAAGACGTTGGACGCGCTGCCCTCCGTCACCGTCTCGCCGCGGTGGAGGATGGCTTCCTGGGCCCCGCGCTCGACGGCGGCCTCTTTGGCCAGCACGTTGGGCAGAAGGTTCAGGCTTTTGATGTCACAGCGCAGCCAGCGGATGTCCTCGACAAAGGTGGCGCGCACGCCCCTCTCTTGGGCCTCCGTCGGCCGTGACGCGGGCAGGGGATAGGCCACCAGCACCGGCTGGATGGCGCGCGGAAAGGCATGGGCGCGCGGGGCGACGCCGCGCGACACCTGGAGGTAGACGGCGCCGTCAACAAGGCGATTTGCGGCGACGAGCTCCTGCAACCGGTGGGCCAGCTGCGGCAGAGACCACGGAAGGTCAAGGCGAATGGCCTGGGCGCTTCGCTGGAGGCGCTCGAGGTGGGGGTTGAGCAGGAACAGCTGGCCGCCATAGACGCGGATCACTTCGTACACGCCGTCGCCGAACTGGTAGGCGCGGTCTTCCAGGTCGATGTGCACCTCGTGTCTTGGGAGAAGCTGGTCGTTCCACAGAACGTGCATCGGTTTCCTCCCCTTTCGATGGCTTGGCAAACCGCGGATAGTCCCATTATACTGGGGATCGTTGAGGGCGGCAAAGACGGCTTGTCCACACAAGATGTAGTGTCGAAATATATTCAACACCCCAATATATTGATTGTGAGGGGGCAGGTGTGATATGCTTGTCCTGCCCCCTCTTTTCCACCCGGTTGGTGGGAGAGGAAGGGACCGGTGGCGACCGGGAGGAAGTCATGCGGCCGCGCAGGGAAAATTCCATCGCCAACCGGTGCCGATGCGGCCGCTCCATTTTCGTTCTGGAGGGTGTCCCGCGCATGAAGAAGAGCACGCTGATGCAGAAATTCGAGCGCAAGACGGTTCGCCTGGAAGGGTTGAGCGAGAAAATCTTCCTCGACCGCTATGCGCGCAAGGATTTGAAGCCGGAAAGGCTGGAGCCGGGCGATACGGTGCTCGTGCTGACGAAGGACGACCCGCGTTTTCCGCAAAAAGAAGTGGGCGAAGTGGTGGCCGTGGAAGGCGGCAAGGTGCACGTGCGCCTGCGCAGCGGCCAGGACATCGTCGTCGACAAGGAGAAGCTCGTCAAGCCGCTGGAGACGACGCCCGACCAAATGTGGGACCGCATCGCCAAGGCCATCGCCGCTGCCGAGGCGCCGGAAAAGCGGGCCGAGTGGGAGGAGAAGTTCCGCTATCTCCTCGACGACTGGAAGATGGTGCCCGGCGGACGCATTTTGGCCGGGGCCGGGGTGACGGAAGAGCTCACGCTGTTCAACTGCTACGTGCTGCCCTCCCCGAAGGACTCCCGCGGCGGGATCATGGAGACGCTGACGCAGATGACGGAGATCATGTCCCGCGGCGGCGGCGTGGGCATCAACCTCTCCTCACTGCGCCCGCGTCGGGCCCTCGTGCGCGGCGTCAACGGCTCCTCGAGCGGGGCGGTGTCGTGGGGCGGCCTGTTCAGCTACACGACCGGCCTCATCGAACAGGGAGGATCGCGCCGCGGTGCGCTCATGCTTATGCTCAACGACTGGCATCCCGACCTCCTCGAGTTCATCACCGTCAAGACGCAGATGGGCCTCCTTACGAACGCCAACCTGTCCGTCTGCATCAGCGATGCCTTCATGAAGGCGGTGAAGGAGGACAAGGAGTGGCACCTTGTCTTCCCGGACACGACCGATCCCGATTACGACGAGCTGTGGGACGGCAACCTGGAGAAGTGGAAGGCCCTCGGCAAGCCGATCCAGGTGTACAAGACGGTGCGCGCCCGCGACGTCTGGCACACGATCATCGAGTCGGCCTGGCGTAGCGCCGAGCCGGGCGTGGTCTTCATCGACTACTACAACAAGATGTCGAATAGTTGGTATTACAATCCGATCATTTGCACGAATCCATGCTTCCACCCCGACACCCGTATCGCCACAGAGTTCGGCCTGATCCGGATTGAGGACTTGTTCAAAAAGGTGGGCAACCAGTCGTTCCTGGTGGCGACGGACGACCGGCTGGTCAACCAGGTGCAGGTGGTCAACGGCAGACCATACGAAGTTCCGGGCGTGACCCTGCGACAAGCCGTGGTCTTTCCGACCGGTGTAAGGGAGACATTGGTGGTCACGCTGAAAAACGGCATGGAGCTGAAAGTGACTCCCGAACATCGCATCTACACCGACAAGGGGTGGAAAGAGGCGCGGTATCTCACCCCGGACGACTGGGTTTACATCCAATCGGGAGAAGGTCGATTTGCCGAAACGGACGACTTGGGCTGCGAGTGGGGTTGGTTCCTCGGGTGGCTCACCGGTGACGGCTGGATTTCCAAGCGCGGGGATATCGGGATGGTGTTTGGCAAGGAAGACGCCGAAGTCATCCCGAAGATGGTGGAGATCGGCAAAGCCCTCTCCGGTGCGGAAGCGAAAGTGTATCGGCGCAAAAACGGCACGTACCAGGTCTACTGGTGGCGAAAAGAATTTTTGGAGCGCCTGCTTGAACTCGGCGTAAAGCCGGTGCGCGCTGACCAAAAAGAGGTCCCGGACGCCATTTTCACAGCATCCCGCGAGACGGTGGTCGCGTTCTTGCAGGGGCTATTCAGCGCGGACGGCACCGTATACGAAAACGACATCATGCACCGCACGGTACGTCTGACCTCCGCATCGAAGAAACTCTTGCAGGGTGTGCAGCTTCTGCTGCTCAACTTCGGCATCCACGGCGTCATCTATCCGCGCCGAAAAGCCAACCAGCAGCCGTTTACCTACCGCACGGTGGACGGCGAGGAACGCGTGTACGCGTCCGGCGAATTCTACGAGTTGATCCTCTCCGGCGACAACCTGAATCGCTTTAAGGAAACCATCGGCTTTGAACTGGTCACCCGCAAACAGCAGGCGCTCGAACGGATTGCCCGCCCGTCGCGCAAAAAGGAGAAGTTCATGTCGCGGGTGGAGAGCGTCACCCGCGGCGAGACGGTCACGGTTTATGACGTGATGGAGCCGGTCACCCATTCGCTCATCGCGAACGGATTCGTCGTGCACAACTGCGGCGAACAGGGCCTGCCGGCGTGGGGCGTGTGCAACCTCGGCCATATCAACCTGGCCAAGTTTGTGAAGGACGGCGAGGTGGATTGGGAGACCCTCGGCGAATGCGTCCGCTATGCTGTGCGCTTCCTCGACAACGTCATCGACATCACGCCGTATCATTTCAAAGAAAACGAGGAAAACCAAAAGGGCGAGCGGCGCATCGGCCTCGGCACGATGGGCCTGGCGGAGATGCTCATCCGCCTGAAGATCCGCTACGGCAGCGAGGAATGCCTGAAGTTCCTGGACAAGCTGTACCACTTCATCGCCCGGGAGGCGTACCTGGCCTCGACGGAGATTGCCGCCGAAAAGGGGCCGTTCCCCAAGTTCGACGCCGAGAAGTTCCTGCAGAGCCGCTTTGTCCAGCAGTTTGAGGACGACGTGAAGGAGGCCATCCGCACGCGCGGCATCCGCAACGTGACGCTGCTGACCCAGGCCCCGACCGGCTCGACGGGCACGATGGTCGGCACGTCGACGGGCATCGAGCCCTTCTACGCCTTCGAATACTATCGCCAGAGCCGCCTTGGCTTCGACAAGCAGTACGTGCCCATCGCCAAGGAGTGGATGGACCAGCATCCGGGCGAGCCGCTGCCGGACTACTTCGTCACGGCGATGGACTTGACGGCGGAAGACCATATCCGCGTTCAGGCGGCCATCCAGAAGTGGGTGGACAGCTCCATTTCCAAGACGGCTAACGCCCCGGCCGACTTCACGATCGAGGAGACAAAGAAGCTGTACGAGCTGGCCTACGATCTCGGCTGCAAGGGCGTCACCATCTACCGCGACGGCAGCCGCGACGCCCAGGTGCTGCACACCACGAAGAAGAAGGACGACGAGGCGAAGGGGAAGGAAGCGGCTGCGGGCGCTCAGGCCGGCGCCTCCGGTGGCGTCAAGGCGTATCGCCGCCGGCCCAAGGTGCTGCGCGGGGCGACGTACAAGATGAACACGCCCCTCGGCAAGGCGTACATCACGATCAACGATCTTGACGGTAAGCCCTTTGAGGTGATCGTCAACGTCGGCAAGGCGGGCAGCGACGTCTTTGCCATGTCCGAAGCCCTCGGCCGTGTGGCGACGCTCTTCTTGCGCTTCGGCGAGCTGCCCGACGGGAACAAGGCGCGCCTCTTGATCAAGCACCTGAAGGGCATCGGCGGATCCGGCGCTGTGGGCTTCGGGAAAAGCCGCGTCGAGTCGATCCCCGACGCCGTGGCCAAGGCCCTCGAGCTGCACTTGAGCGGCGCGGCGGAGGAGGCGGCCGAGGAAAGCAGCAGCGCAGGAGAAGAGGCGGCCGGCTATGCCGGATACGCGCCGGCGCGCGACGAGGACGGCGACATCGCCGTGGAGGCCGACCTGTGCCCTGAATGCGGCGCGGCGGCGCTCATCGCCGAAGAAGGGTGCAAGCGCTGCGTGGCGTGCGGCTACGCCAAGTGCAACTGAATCCGGCGAACTCGGCATCTGACGGCGCTGCCGTCAGGTGCCGTTTTGTGTGGAATGAAAGCGAGGCAAAATGGCCATACTGCTAAAAACAGGTTATGAGATGTTTCTGGAAATTCATTCATGGAGGTTGAGATGGAACATGAACTTGCTCCAGAAAACACGCAAAATTAACCGCTTGCTCCAAAAAACCGGTGGGCATCCCGTCAACTTCATGGAAATGGCCGACGTGCTGCGCGACGTCATCAACGCCAACGTCTTCGTGCTGAGCCGGACGGGGAAAGTGCTCGGGTATGCCATTGCCCAAGAAATCGACAACGAGCGCCTGCGCCGGATGTTGGAGGAACGGCAGTTTCCGGAAGAGTATGTCCGCGAGGCGATGAAGGTGGAGGAGACGACGCCCAACATCCCCATCGAGCACGAGCTCACCGTGTTCCCCGTGGAGCTGCGCGAGGTGATTTCGGAAGGTTGGACGACAATCGTGCCCATCGTCGGCGGCGGCGACCACCTGGGCGTGCTCGTGCTGGGGCGGAACAACCAGAAATTCACGGAAGACGATCTCATCCTTGCCGAGTACGGGGCGACGGTGGTCGGCACGGAGATCCTGCGCGAGCGAGCGGAAAAAATTGAGGAGGAGGCGCGCAGCCGGGCCATGGTGCAGCTGGCCCTGGAGACCCTTTCCTACAGCGAACTGGCTGCCGTGGAACACATTTTCGAGGAACTGGAGGGCAAGGAAGGGTTCCTCGTGGCGAGCAAGATCGCCGATCGCGCTGGCATCACGCGTTCGGTGATCGTCAACGCCCTGCGCAAGCTGGAAAGCGCGGGGGTCATCGAATCGCGTTCCCTGGGGATGAAGGGCACGTACATCCGCATCTTGAACGAGAAACTGTTGCCCGAACTGAAGAAGCTGAAGATGTCCGTTTCGTGACGGGCGTTTCCACCCCCACCTCTGTTCCCCTATACGGAACAGAGGTGTTTTTTGTGGGCTTCCTTTCGGTATGATGAAAAGAGGAAAGGGGAATGCGGCAAACGGGGGATGAAGGGACATGGAACAGGTGCGGATTGGCAAGACGGTGCTCCGCCTCGTTCAGGGCGACATCACCCGGCAGGCGGTCGACGCCATCGTCAACGCCGCCAATCGCCATCTTGCCGGCGGGGGCGGGGTCGATGGGGCCATTCACCGTGCCGGCGGGCCGGTGATCGCCGAGGAATGCCGCGCCATCCGCGAGCGGCAGGGCGGCTGCCCGCCGGGCGAGGCGGTGGTGACGAGCGGTGGCAACCTACCGGCGCGGCACGTGATCCATGCCGTGGGGCCCATCTGGCAGGGAGGCGCGGCCGGGGAGGACGAGACGCTTCGCCGCGCGTACCAAAACAGCCTGCGCCAGGCCCTCGCCTGCGGCGCGCGCACGGTGGCCTTCCCGTCGATCAGCACCGGCGCCTTTCGGTTTCCCATCGACCGGGCGGCGCCCATCGCCCTTTCGGCCATCGCCGATTTTGTGCGGGAACATCCCGACGCCTTTGACGAGGTGCGCATGGTGCTCTATTCGCCCGACGATTTTGCCGCGTATCGGCACGCGCTCGCGCGGCTGTTTTCGGCATCGGGATGACGTGCGCACGAGGGCTGCGGCGGTGCATAAACTGGAATCAAAAGCGAAAGGGCCCGACGGGAGCGTCACCGCCGCAAAGGGTTTAGGCACAATTTGGTTAACGGGTTGATTTTTTCAGTAAAAAACGGTATGATCGACTTACGTGTTCACAAGACCGGCGAGGAAGTGAGGGATGACCGTGCCGACGCCCAGCATGGAAGATTACCTGGAACGCATCTACCGCTTGATCGAGGAAAAGGGGTACGCCCGCGTTTCCGACATCGCCGAGGCGTTGGAAGTGCATCCCTCGTCGGTCACGAAGATGGTGCAGAAGCTGGATCAGCGCAAGTACCTTGTCTACGAGAAATACCGCGGCCTCGTGCTGACGCCGAAGGGGCGGAAGATCGGCAAGCGGTTGGTGGACCGGCACGCGCTCTTGGAGGAATTTTTGCGCATCATCGGCGTCAACGAGGACCAGATCTACGCAGACGTCGAAGGGATTGAACATCACCTCAGTTGGGATTCGATCACCTGCATCGGGTACCTCGTGCAGTACTTCAAAGCCGATCCCGAGCGGATCAAGGAATTGCGCCGGCTCAAGGAAGCGGACGAGCGAGAGATGGAGTCGGACGAACCCAACCCGTCGAGCCTTGAAGGCTGACGGGTTTTTTGCCATTGGGGGGAGAGGGCATGCGCGCGGACGCGGTGTTCGAGGGTGGCGGGGTAAAGGCCATCGGCTTTGTGGGGGCCGTGGCGGAGCTGGAACGAAACGGCTACACGTGGGAACGGGTGGCCGGCACGTCGGGCGGGGGGGTGGTGGCCGCCTTGCTGGCCGCCGGATACCGGGCGCACGAGATGCGGAATCTTCTGAATGCCTTTTCCTTTCGCAACCTCATGGCGCCGACGGTGTGGCACCGGTTTGGGCGCGTTGGCGTTGCCTTTCGTTTCTGGTGGCGGCTGGGTCAGTACTCCGGGCAATACCTCGAGGAATGGACGGGGCAGGTGCTCAAGCAAAAGGGCATTTGCACGTTCGGCGATTTGCCGGCGGGCAAGTTGCGTTTGGTGGCCTCGGATGTGACGAACGGGCGGATGGTGGTCTTGCCGGATGACCTTCCCCAGTATGGCATCGATCCGCAGCGCTTCCCCATTGCCCGCGCCGTGCGGATGAGCGGCAGCCTGCCCTTTTACTTCGATCCCGTTGTCCTCACCGTTGGCCGGCGGCGCGTTCTCTTCGTCGACGGCGGGCTGCTCAGCAATTTCCCGGTCTGGTTGTTCGACGTCGAAGGGGTGCCGCGGTGGCCAACCTTTGGCTTCCGCATCGTGTCGAAGAACGAAGGGCAGGCGCGCACCGTCACCGGGCCCCTCTCCTACGTGAAGGCGCTGATCCAGACGATGCTCGAAGCCCACGACAAGCGCCACGTCGAAGAAGCCGATGCGGTTCGCACCATCTTCATTCCCGATTGCGGCATTCGCACCACACAGTTTGACTTGACCGACGCGGACAAAGAGAAGCTGTACCAAGCGGGCGTTGAGGCGGCCCGCCGGTTTCTGGCCCGCTGGAACTTTGAGCGCTACGTGCGGGTGTACCGCGCCGACTCCATGTTGGTTTAGGGTGGGGTCAAGGAAAACGCCCTTGCCATCCCGTTGGGGGACGGCAAGGGCGTTTGACGTGCCAACGAGGGCTTACTGCATCCTCCTCTCGCGCTTGTCTTTGTCCTTGTACCCCTCAATGACGCGGAAGGGGATGTCCGAACGGGCGCGCCGCTTCCAGCGCAGCGGGCGTTCCTGTCCTTTACCCTTGCGCTGCGGGCGGGAGCGTCGACCGGCTTGCTGCGTGCGCGTTTGCGCGCGGACCAAAAGCCAACCCAAGACGGTCAGGGCAACAAGCGCGCCGAAGACGGTCAGCGGGCGGGACAGGAACGTCACCGCAAAGCCGATGGCGGCAAGGACGCCGACGAACAGGAGGAGCGCCTGGGGTTTCGCGGCCACCTCAGTTCACCTCGCTTGGCAAATTCCGACTTGGTGACCTTTTGCCTGTTCCAGCTCGCGCAAGCGCAGAAATGCGGCGATGGCCACTTCCACTTGGTCGTCGTCGGGTTCGCGCGTGGTCAGCTTTTGCAACCACAGGCCGGGATAGCCGAGGTACCGCAGAACCGGAACGTTTCGCCAGCGGTTGGTCAGCTGCAGCACTTCAAAGGAGACGCCGATCACAACCGGCAGAAGGACGAGGCGAAGCGCCACCCGTTCCCACAGGGTTTCCCATGGAAAGAAGGAATAGACAACCACGCCAACCAGAATGGTGAAGAGGAGAAAACTGCTCCCGCAGCGGTAGTGAAGGGTCGAAAATTGTTGAACATTTCGGACGTTTATCGGCGCTCCGGCTTCATAGGCGTTGATCACTTTGTGCTCGGCACCATGGTATTGAAAGAGGCGTTTCACCATCGGAGTTTGGCCAATTGCCGCCAAGTACCCGAGCAAGAGCCCCAGCTTGAGGGCACCTTCCAGCAGGTTGTTGACGAACCGGTTTTCCACCCAGGGGTCGAAGAGGAGACCGGCGAGAAAGGCGGGAATGGCGGTAAAGAGCACTTTCCCGGCAAAGAAGGCGAGCACGCCGGCAGCGGCCACCCCGAGGACCATCGTCAATCGGGACGGTTCGCTGCGGAATGCATCGTCGCCTTCCTCGTCGGCGCTGTACCGTTCGGCCGCGAATTGCAGGTGCTTGACACCGTTTGCCGCCGCATCGACGAGGGCGACGATCCCGCGGAGGAAGGGAATGCGGCGCAGACGTTGCCCCGTCGGATGGGGCGTTTGGACGAGCTCAAAGGTTTCGATGCGGCGATCTTTGCGGCGAATGGCGGTGACGGCAACCTGAGGGCCGCGAAACATGACGCCTTCGATTACGGCTTGGCCACCGTATGTTGCAATCGATTCCCGGCTCAACCGCGCCACCTTCCCACATTTGGATTTTGCTTTCATTGTATCACGAAGCGCGGCCCCATGCCACTATGGGGATTCCTGCGGGGTAAGCGTTCTGCCCGCCGGCCATACTACCCGTATGGAACACCTGCGGAGGGAAACCCCTTCAGCCAAGGAGAGGATGCCGCATGGACAGCCGACGGGTGGAAGAAACGTCCGAGGAGATCCAGAGCAGGCGGGCGCGAACCGCGGGGCGTTGGGAAACGGCGGTGACGGTGGGCGTTGCCGGGGGCCTCATGTTCAGCACCCTTCACTACTTGGCATATTTGTTCCGGTTTACCTCTGTCTCTCCCGCGCTGTGGGTGGAGTGGGGAATGGGCAAGCCCTTTGGACGCACGGCGGCCGGCCTGCTCCTGAGCATGGCCATCTGGACCCTCTTATCCGTTGTCGTGGCTTTGCTGTACGACCGGGCGGTCGGCCGCCGCATCCATCCGGTTGGCGGCGGCGTCGGATTGGGGTTGCTCCTGTGGGCGCTCGTGTTTCTCGGTGGCCCGATGCTCGGCCTCGTTCCGGGTCTGGCGCAGCTGGACATCGACACGCTCAGCACGGAGCTGGCGCTGTTTCTCGTCTACGGGCTGTTTGTGGGGCATTCCCTGTCTGACCGCTTACGCGCCGAGCGAACCGTTTCGTGACGCGGACGGGACCTCAGCGGCTTTCCGGAACAGGCGCGCGGCCTCCTGCTGTTCAGGGCGTTCGGCCTGTGATACAATGCTAGCGGATTCCGCGAAAATAATGGGATGGGGAGAGGCGGCATGTACCGCATTTTGGTCCTGCACGGTCCCAACCTCAACTTGTTGGGGACGCGGGAGCCGCAGCATTATGGGCGGGAAACCCTGGCCGAGGTCAACGCGCGCATCGAGCGGGCCGCGGCGGCGCTGGGCGTGTCCGTCGACTGCCGCCAATCGAACCATGAAGGCCAGCTGATCGACTGGATCCACGAGGCGCGCGGGGAGCGGGATGGCCTCATTCTCAATCCGGGGGCGTACACGCACACGAGCTACGCCATTCGCGACGCGGTGGCCGCCGTCGGGCTGCCCACCGTGGAGGTGCACCTGTCGAACATCCACGCGCGGGAGCCGTTCCGGCATGTCTCGGTGATCGCGCCGGTTGCCCTCGGCCAAATCGCCGGGTTCGGGCCCTATGGGTACGTGCTGGCGCTGCATGCCTTGGTGCAGCACCTCAATGAGCGAAACGGGGAGGGGTTGCGGTGAAGGAACGTTTGGCGCGGTTGAGGGCGCTCATGGCCGAGCGGCAGGTGGAGGCGCTCCTTGTGACGGCGGCGGCCAACCGGCGGTACCTCTCCGGGTTCACGGGAAGTGCGGGCGTGCTGTTCATTACGCCGGATGACGCCCTGTTGCTGACGGATTTTCGCTATGTCGAACAGGCCGCCGAGCAGGCCCCGCACTTTCGGGTTGTTCCCGTGACGCACACGACGTATGGCCGCACCGTGGCCGAGGAAGCCCGCAAGCGGGGCCTCAAGCGGATCGCCTTCGAGCCGAACCATCTGACCTACGCGGCCTATGCCGCCTACCGCGACGTGCTGCCGGAAGGGATCGAGTTCGTGCCCATCGGCACGGACGGGATGGGGCTCGTCGAGCGGCTGCGCATGGTGAAGGACGAAGAGGAGCTGGAACGGATCCGGCGCGCGGCGGCCATCGCCGACGCGACCTTTGCGCACATTTTGACCGTGCTCCGACCCGGCCTCACCGAGCGGGAAGTGGCGTGGGAATTGGAAGCGTTCATGCGCCGGCAGGGCGCGGAGGGGGCGGCCTTTCCGATTATCGTGGCGTCGGGGCCGCGCTCGGCGCTGCCGCACGGGGTGGCCTCCGATCGCGTGATCGGCAAGGGCGAACTCGTGACGCTCGACTTCGGCGCGGTCTACGAGGGGTACTGTTCCGATCTCACGCGCACGGTGGCGGTGGGCGAGCCGCCGGAGGAGCTGAAGAAGATCTACGACATCGTCCGGGAGGCGCAGGAGCGGGGCGTTGCCCACGTGAAGGCCGGCATGACCGGAAAGGAAGCCGATGCGCTGTGCCGCGACGTGATCGCCGCCGCCGGGTACGGCGAGCAATTTGGCCATTCCACGGGGCACGGCATCGGCCTGGAGGTGCACGAGGCGCCGTCCTTGAGCGCGCGCCATGAGGAACCGCTCCCAGCGGGCGCCGTCGTGACGGTGGAGCCGGGCATCTATCTGCCCGGCGTGGGCGGCGTGCGGATCGAGGACGACGTGGTGCTGACCGATGCGGGATGCGAATGCTTGACACGCGCCCCAAAAGACCTGATCATGGTGACGTAGGACTTTTTTGCGGACGTTGAGGGAGGGCACACGCATGATTTCGGTGAACGATTTCCGGACCGGTTTGACGATTGAATTGGACGGCGATCCGTGGCAAGTGCTCGAATTCATGCACGTGAAACCGGGCAAGGGCGCCGCCTTTGTGCGGTCCAAACTGCGCAACCTGCGCACCGGGGCCATTCAGGAGCGCACCTTCCGCGCCGGTGAGAAAGTGAACAAGGCCCACGTCGAAACGCGCCCGATGCAGTTTCTCTACGCCAGCGGCGACGAATACACCTTTATGGATATGGAAAACTACGAGCAGATCACCCTCCACAAGGAGCAAATCGAGCGCGAAGTCCTCTTCCTGAAGGAAAACATGAACGTGCACCTCGTCATTTTCCAAGGCCAGACCATCGGGATCGAGCTGCCCAACACCGTGGAACTGGAAGTGGTGGAGACCGAGCCGGGCATCCGCGGCGACACGGCGTCGGGCGGTTCCAAGCCGGCCAAGCTGGAGACGGGTCTTGTCGTCCAGGTGCCGTTCTTCGTCGACGTCGGGGACAAGGTGATCGTCAACACGCAGACCGGCGAATACGTGGGCCGGGCGTGAGCGGGGAAGAACGCGCAGCCGGCAGCACGCGCCCTCTTGCCTCGGTTGGCGTAACAAACAAGCCCTCGGTTTTGCTTAAGAGCAGAACCGAGGGCTTTGTTGCGATCTGCCGCCTCATTAGGCACGCGCCGCTTCCTTGGCCACCACGGGTACGCCTTTCAACGTGTCCTTAACCGGGCAGACGCGCTGCACGTGGTCCAGGAGCGCCTGAATGCGCTCCGGTGCCGACGGCGAGTCGAGCTCGATGTGGTAGCGGATTTCCAGAAAACCCGGACGCACGTTGGGGTTCTTTTCGGTAAAGCCATCGGGATCGAGGTCGCCTTCCACCTTCACGCGCGCGCCGCGCAGCTCCACGCCGTGAAGCTTGGCGAAGCTGGCGAGGAGGACGTTCAGGCAGCCGCCGAGCGCGGCGAGGATGAGTTCCACCGGATTGGGGCCCAAATCGTCGCCACCGAGGGCCGGCGGTTCGTCGATCACCACCTGCTTGTCGCGGATGTGGGCCACGGAGCGAACCCCTTCGCCCGTCCACACCACTTCGGAGGAAAACGTGACCTTGGCCATGCGCTCGCCTCCTTTTTCGTATTTCGCAAATCTCCATACAATTCGAACGGTAGGTGCATTATAGCGCCCACTGATGATTCTGTCAATTCCGGTAGGAAAAAACGGATATGAAACCGGTGGCGGGTTCGCGAGGGAGAGGGCGCTTTTTTCTGGGGCTTGAAGGAATTTGCGAGCGTTGCGAGAAAGGGAAAGAAGCGAAGGGGGGATTCGATGAACATCCTCGTGGTGGGGGCTGGCGCTGTCGGGGGGTATTTCGGCGGCCGACTCATGGAAAAAGGGGAAAACGTCACGTTTCTCGTGCGGGAGGGAAGGCGAAAGCAGCTCGCAGAGAACGGGCTTGTGCTCAAAAGCGTGCACGGTGATTACCGTTCGACCTTACATCGGGGCACAAACGGCGATCGTGCCACGACATTGTCATCGGCGAGCTGGACGGCACCCGTACGCCGCGGATCGAACGGATCGAAGCCGCGTTTGCGGGCGCAACGTGCACGGCAAGGATCAGTTTGTCGATCCTTAAGGACATGTGGGAAACGCATGCGGGAGAAAACGTGGTGACAGGGCAGAAGGAAACAAGCCCTCGGCAGGCCACCCCGTGCCTGCCGAGGGCTTTTTCCGCGCGTTGATCATCAAAACATCAGGCCCTCCATCGGGCTGGAAGCCGAGGCATAGCGCTTTTTGGGGATGCGGCCGGCCAGGTACGCCTTGCGCCCGGCCTCGACGGCCAGCTTGAAGGCTTCGGCCATCTGCACGGGATCCTTGGCCCCGGCCACCGCTGTGTTGAGGAGCACGCCGTCGGCGCCCAGCTCCATCGCCTTGGCCGCGTCGGCCGGCGAGCCGATGCCGGCGTCGATGATCACCGGCACCGTCGCTTCCTCGATGATGTAGCTGAGGTTGAGCGGGTTGAGAATGCCGAGGCCGGTACCGATCGGCGCCGCGCCGGGCATCACCGCGTGGGCGCCGGCTTCCTGCAGCTTGCGGGCCAAAATGGGGTCGTCGTTCGTGTACGGCAGGACGATGAACCCTTCGTCGACGAGGATCTTCGTCGCCTCCAGTGTGGCCACCGGATCGGGGAGCAGCGTCTTCGGGTCGCCGATGATCTCCACCTTGATCATGTCGCACAGCTTGGAGGCGCGGGCCAGCCGGGCGATGCGCACCGCCTCTTCCACCGTCCGGGCCCCGGCGGTGTTGGGCAGCAGCTTGAATCGCGACAGGTCCAGCTCTTCCAGCAGGTTGGGCTGGTTGGGGTCGTAGATGTTCATCCGGCGTACGGCGAAGGTGAGCACTTCCGCCCCCGAGGCGGCCACGGCGCGCTTTTGCACGTCAAGGCTGGGGAACTTGCCGGTGCCCAAGAACAGGCGGGAGCGGAACGTGTACGGCCCGATTTTCAGGACGTCGTCTTGCACGGCCGTAGGGTTGGCGGTCACGGCGATCAGCCTCCTCCGACAAAGTGAACGAGCTCGAGCACGTCCCCTTCGCGGACCGGCACGTCGGCGTACGTGTCGCGGTCCAGCACGTGCCGGTTTTGCTCAACGATGACGAGTTTGCCGTCCAGGCCGAAGTGGCGAAGAAGATCGGCCACCGTCTTTACGTGATCCGGCACGTCGTGCACCTCGCCGTTGATCGTGAGCCTCACCGCGCTTCACCTCCCTGGGACGCCGCAGATATGCCGTTTGCCGCCTCCAGCAAGCGGTCTGGCGAGAAAGGCGCGAGCAGGTCGGGCGTCTGCCCCGTGCGGATGAGCTGGGCGATCAGCTCGCCGGTGATGGGGGCCAGCAGGATGCCGTTGCGGAAGTGGCCCGTCGCCACGACCAGTCCGGGGTGGCCCGCTACCGTGCCCAAGAAGGGCAAGCCGTCGGCGGAATGGGGCCGCACGCTGGCCCACGCCCGTTCGAAGGTCGCCTCGGCCAGGGCCGGCACGAGGGTTTTCGCCGCCGCCGCCAGCTGGGTCACGGCCGCCAGCGTCACCCGGCGGTCGAAGCCGGCGCGCGCCTCCGTCGCCCCGATGACGACGCGGCCGCCTTGCTTCGGCACGAGGTAGCACCCGTGGGCAAACAGCGTCTTGCGGAAGGGGACGGCCTGCAGGACGACGGAGAGGGACTCCCCCTTCACTGGGCCGACGGGAAGGCGAAGCCCGAGCCGCCGCCCGAGAACGCCGCTCCACGCCCCGGCGGCCAAGACGGTCCACTCGGCGCGATAGGTTTCGCCTTCCGTCTCCACGCCGACGACGCGCGTGCCGTGCCGCAGGAAGCGCTCCACCGCGCAGTGTTCGATGATGCGCGCGCCGAGCCGCACGGCCGCTTCGGCGAAGGCGCGCGTCAGCTTGGCCGCGTTCACCTGGTGGTCGCCGGGGATGGCCAGGGCGCCGACGACGGCGTCGGACACGGCCGGCTCTCTTTCCCGCAGGGCGAAGCCGTCCAGCCACTCGGCCGGCTCCCCGAGGGCCCGCTGCCATTCGGCGCGCGCCAAGAGGGCCTGCTGCTCCTCGTCGTTCTGGGCCAGGCGCAAGAGCCCGGCGCGGTTCAGCTCGATGTCGATGCCCGTTAAGGCGTAGAGCGCCTCGGCGAGGCGGGGGAACCGGGCGCGGCTTTCCAGGCACAAGGAGACGAAGGGGCCGGGGTGGGTCGTTTCCACCTGCGCCCCGAGCATTCCCGCCGCCGCGCTGGAGGCGTGGGCGCCGACGGTGTCGCGCTCCACGATGGCCACGCGCGCACCATCCTTGGCCAGGTAGTAGGCGATGGCGCAGCCGATCACTCCGCCGCCGACGATGACAACGTCGGCAGACGGCTGCGTGAGGGGCATGTCGGTACCTCCTTTCCTCCTAGGGGGTTCGCTGCGGGGCGTTGCTTGTGCGGGGGGGCCATGCCACGCGCGGCCGCACGGGGAAGGCGGCCATGGCCTCGCGAAAGGCGTCCACCACCTCCGCTGGACGGTCGGCCGACCAAACGGCGGACATCACGGCGACGCCGGCGCAGCCGGTCTCGAGCACCGCTCCCACGTTTTCCGGGGTGATGCCGCCAATGGCGATCACGGGGATGGCAACGCGTCTCACCACGTCACGCAGGGCCTCCAGGCCGCGGGGCGGCAGGCCGGGTTTGGAGCCGGTGGCAAAGACGTGGCCGAAAATGACGTAGTCGGCCCCCTGCGCCTCCGCCGCTGCGGCCTCCTCGGCGCTGTGCACCGAAACGCCCACCACCTGTCCCGGACGCAGTGCCCGCCGCGCCGCAACCGGCGGCAGCCCCCTTGCCGGCAGGTGGACGCCGAACGCGCCAAGGGCGGCGGCCACGTCGGCGCGATCGTTGATGAGGAGACGTGTCGGACCGCCCAGCGCGTCGGCCAGGCGGCAGGCCCAGTCCCATTGCTCGCCGGCCGGGCGATGCTTTTCCCGCAGATGCACGCAATCCACGCCGTGCCGAAATCTCGCCACGTGCGCGCACACCTCGTCGAGCGGCGTTTTGCCGTCGGTGATCACGTGCAAGACGTGGGCCATGGCCGATCCCCTCCCAGCGGACACGAAAAAACGGCATCCGCTGCGGACGCCGTGCTGTTCCCGTTTGTCCCCCGATTCCGTTCTGCGGGGTGCGGGCGCATGATGCGTTTCGCGCGCCATCCGCGCGAACCCCAGTGGCGTGAACCTTCCGCGTATTCCTCTACTTTGAAGTGTACCAGTTGGCCCAAGATTCGTCAACGCAGGGAGCGCTTCAAGAGGCGGCCGCAGCCAGGACGCGCGGGCCAGACCCCACATGAGGCGCCACGACCGGGAGCGCCTTGCGGTCCGTTACGCGCTGTGCTGCGCGTGGCCGATGGTGTGCAGCGTCACTTCCGGGCGGGAGCGCAACCGAATGTTGAGGGCGGTCTGGCCAAGCCCCTCGCTGATGTAGAAGGCCTTTTCTCCCCACACGTGCAGGCCGCGGATGATGTTGCGCCGCGGCAGCGCCCCCATTTTGACGAGGTGGAACGGTTTCGGCCAATGGATCTGTCCGCCGTGGAAGTGGCCGGACAGCAGGTAGTCGCACGGGTAACCGTCCATGTGCAGCACCAGGTTGGGGTCGTGCGTCAGCACCAGGCAGACGCTGCTTTCGTCGACGCCCTTGTACGCCCGAGCGAGGTCGCTGCGCCGTGTGCTGAAGTCGTCCACCCCGATGATGGTGAGCGTCTGCCCGTCGATGGAGAGGGTGCGCGACGCATTTTGCAGCACGTGCACGCCGCGACGCGTCATCTCCCGTTTCAGGTAGGCCAGCGCTTCGGGTTCGAGCACATAGTCGTGGTTCCCGAACACAGCGTAGATGCCGTACGGGGGGTTAAGGCGCTGCAAGATTTCCACATAGGTCAGGAACTTTTCGATGTTCTGCGCCTGGTCGAGATAGTCGCCCGTGAGCGCGATCAGGTCAATGCGCTCGTTTTTCAGCTGGTTATACAGATCCTCGGGAGAAATTGAGATGTTTTCCATGTGCAAATCCGAAAGGTGCAAGATGGTTAGCCGCTGGGGACACGGAACGCGCCGATTCAAGGGAAGGTGAATGCGTTTTAGCGTGAACCGGTACGTGTTGCGGTGGCCGTACAGCACGAGGGCGAGCAAACCCACGAGGAGCAGCAAGAACCACACGGCGCATCCCTCCTTCACGGAAAGGATCATGACAACATTTTACATATCTAGGATTTGCGATTCCAGTCAAAAAATCATGCAATCCTGTCAAGGGGAATCCAGAAAAGGATGCGCAAAAGTGTTTGATCGTTGACGCCATTTTTATTATTCTTAAGATAAGAGGTTGCGATCATTTCATACTACGGGAGGGTGAGCCGCACGATGAAACACGACGAGCGCATCGCGCCGGTTCCGGGCGACTACAACCTGAAGGACTACGAAGAGGCCTATCGCACCTTTTCGTGGGAAGAGGCGGAAAAGGTCTTCTCCTGGTCGGAGACGGGCAAGGTGAACATGGCCTATGAATGCATCGACCGCCATTGCGAGGGGCCGCGCAAGAATAAGGTAGCCCTCTACTACAGCGATCCCAGCGGCCGTGACGAGAAGTACACCTTCTATGAATTGAAACGGCTGTCGAACAAGTTTGGCAACGTGTTGCGCAAGTTCGGCGTGAAAAAGGGCGATCGCGTCTTTGTCTTTCTCCCCCGTTCGCCGGAGCTTTATGTAAGCGTTTTAGGAACGATCAAAATTGGCGCCATCGTCGGCCCGTTGTTTGAAGCGTTTATGGAAGGAGCAGTGCGCGACCGCCTCGCCGACAGCGAAGCCGTGGCCCTCGTGACCAACCCGCAGCTTTTGCCGCGCGTGCCGATCAAGGAGCTGCCGGCACTGAAGCATATCATCCTGGTTGGTGCGGGGGATGCCCTCCCCCAAGGCGACGGCGTCGGCTTTTACGACTACCACAAGGAGATGGCCGCGGCGTCGGAGGAACTGGAAATCGAGTGGGTTGACCGCGAAGACGGGCTGATCCTCCACTACACCTCGGGTTCCACGGGCAAGCCCAAGGGCGTGCTGCACGTCCACAACGCGATGATCCAGCACTACTGGACGGCCAAGTGGGTGCTCGACCTCAAGGACGACGACATCTACTGGTGCACGGCCGATCCGGGCTGGGTGACGGGCACCTCCTACGGCATTTTCGGTCCGTGGCTGAACGGGGCGACGTGCGTCGTCCGCGGCGGCCGCTTCAACCCTGACGACTGGTACGCCACAATTGAAAAATATGGGGTGACCGTGTGGTACAGCGCCCCGACGGCCTTCCGCATGCTGATGGCCGCCGGCGACGACGTGGTGAAAAAGTACAACCTGTCCACCCTGCGCCACATCCTGAGCGTCGGCGAACCGCTCAATCCGGAAGTGGTCCGCTGGGGGCTGAAGGTGTTCGGCAAGCGCATCCACGACACGTGGTGGATGACGGAAACCGGCGCCATGCTGATCGTCAACTTCCCGTGCATGGACATCAAGCCCGGATCGATGGGCAAGCCGTTCCCGGGGATCCAGGCGGCGATCATCGACGACAACGGCAACGAGCTTCCGCCCTACCGCATGGGGCATCTGGCCATCCGCGTCGGCTGGCCGTCGATGATGCGCAAGATCTGGAACAACGACGCCAAGTACCGCGAGTATTTCCGCATCCCCGGCTGGTACGTCTCCGGCGACTCGGCATACCGCGACGAGGACGGCTACTTCTGGTTCCAGGGCCGCGTCGACGACGTGATCAACACCTCCGGCGAGCGCGTCGGGCCCTTTGAGGTGGAAAGCTGCCTTGTCGAGCATCCGGCCGTGGCCGAGGCGGGCGTCATCGGCAAGCCGGATCCCGTGCGCGGCGAGATCATCAAAGCCTTCGTGGCGCTGCGGGCGGGGTACGAGCCGTCGGAGGAGCTGAAGCAGGACATCATCCGCTTCGTGAAGGAGCGTCTGGCTGCCCATGCCGCTCCGCGCGAGATCGAGTTCCGCGACAAGCTGCCGAAGACGCGCAGCGGGAAGATCATGCGCCGCGTGCTGAAAGCGTGGGAGCTGGGATTGCCCACTGGCGACCTGTCGACGATGGAAGATTGAGCGGGTTTAGAGGTAGACAAATCGTACCGTTCCCACTATAGTGTGTAGTAGAAGGATCCCGTGGGAATCCTGGAGGACGAAGGCGTGCCGGCGGTCTTTCGGGGCCGCCGTTCGCCTTGCCGATTGGCCATTACGTTTGGGAGGGAAACCAGATGCCGAAGTATACGTGGGTGGACAAGGAAACCTGTATCGCGTGTGGGGCCTGCGGCGCGACGGCTCCGGACATCTACGACTACGACGAGGAAGGGCTGGCCCACGTCGTCTACGGTGGTGACGACAACACGGGGACGGTCGAAATCCCCGAAGAGCTGTGGGACGACATGCATGACGCCGCAGAGGGGTGCCCGACCGACTCGATCAAGATTTCTGACGAGCCGTTTAACAAGTGATGGCTCGCCATGTGGAAAGATGCGCGAAACGAGCCCTTGGATGTCCAAGGGCTTTTTTTGTTTGTATTGCACGCGGCGCATGCGGTCGAAAATCCGCGCGGCGCATCAGTCGTAGAGTCCCACCTGGGTGATGCGGAACGAAACGTCAACGGAAATGGGGAGCTTCCGGTAGATCCGGTACCATTCTTTTTCCGTCCCGTTCCACAGCTTGTGGGCGCGGGCATAGGTGCCGAGGCCGATCGGATCGGTGCCCAGCTGCTGCAATTTCCGCAGAACCGCTTCAGCCTTTTCTTTGTAGCGATGGGCCACCGCGCGTTCAATGGCCCGTTTGACGGCGGGGTTGGACAGGGACCCGATGCGCTGGCCGGCGTATTCCACCAGATGTGCGGTGATGGCCAGGGAGATGTGAAACCGCAGCCGCGGGCCGGAGGGTTCGGCCCGAATGCGCCGCTCGTTTTGCACAAAGATGAACACGAGGGTTCCCGTCTTGTCGCGCAGGCGGATGCGCATGCTGCTGTCGGCGCCGGAGGCCGAACCCTTGAGAAGAAGCAGCACACCGCTTTCCTCGAGGTCCAGGCGACCCACCATCCGCGAGCCGCGGAACAGCGCGGCACCCGCCACGGCCACGTTTTCCCGTTCGGGCCGCAGCAAGGGCAACACCGGGTCTTGCCCGAAGGTGTAGTAGGCGCGCAGGAAGTGGTGCAGCCGTCCGGTGGGGATGGTGTGCCGGCGCATGTTCGTTTCGAGGAGGTTGTACAGGTAGAACCCGGAACGCTCCTTTTCCGGATACCGCCGGGAAAGCAGGGTCTCTGTGCTTCCGTCCACCACGGCGAGAAACAGACGGGCGTTGATGTCGGGATCACGGTAGAGGGTGTCGATGAAGGGTTTGAGGCCGGAGCGGGCCAGGGCATCGCTGAACAGGGCCACCCGGATCTGGCCGCTGGCCACGCGGCGCCCGCTTTTCGTCTCCAGACGGATGCGGGCATCCTTGCTGGACAGGGCATCGACGGCGATGATCTCTTCCTTCTCCTCCGCCTCGCGCGCCACCTGCGGAAAGGTCGAGATGACGCGCAGCGTGCCTTTCTCTCCCTTGTCGAAGCCGACGGCCAGCGCAAGATCCTGACGCTCAATGACGCGCTGGTCGCGCACCGTACCGGTGAGGGTCCCGCCGAAGAGAATCACGCCGAGGGCAAGCACGAGACCCCTACCCAGCAGCAGGCGATCCGCCTTTGGCATAGCCGGTCCCCCGTTTGCGCACGAAATGGCCTATACCGTAAAGGAGCAGCGTGACGACCACGAGCGCCAGCCCCGCCTTGCCGCTCCAGCCCGACAGGCGTTCAATGGCCAGATAGGATTCCGGCAAGGCGGCATAGAGGGCGAGGGCAGCCACAAAGGCAAGGACATGGCGATGCGGTTGGATGCGCGGCCAGCGGTTTAGGATTTCGGCCGCCATCCACAGGTACGCGCCCACGGTGGCAACGATCTGAAACAGCCAAAGGGAAAGCATAAACATCTCAAAGCGCTCCATGACCGGCAGGGCCACGACGCGAAACAGATCCAGCAGGGGATACAAAACATGGCGGATCTGTTCCTTGCCGAAATAGACGATGGTAATCAGGACGACATAGGCGTAAACCAGCGTGGTGATGCCATGCCCCCACAGGGCGGCCCGGAACGCGCGCCTTCGGTCGTCGAGGTAGGGAAAGAGAAAGAGGAACATCTCAAAGCCCGAGAATTCAAACCCGCTGTTGGCCGCCTGGCGCAGCAGGGTGGCCGGAGGCGTGTCCAAGACGGGAAGCAGGTTGAGCCAATCGGCCTCGCGCAAGGGGTAGTACCCCAGCGCGACCATCCAAATGGTGATGAGGAAGGTAAACAGCCCGAGCTTGGCCAAAACGTGAATCCCACCGGAAAGGGCGTACCAGGCGGGCAGAAACAGCAGCAGGCTGAGGATGTAGCGGTGGATGGTTGGAAAGGTGAGGATGGCCAAGATGTCGACGAAGGCGGCCGTTACCGCCGCGGCCTGCAGGGTGCAATAGGCGAAAAAGGCGACGCGGAACGGGGCGTTGAGCGGTGCCGACAGCAGCGTGTCGCCGAGGTCGAGCCAATTGCCTCGCGCATGGCGCGCAAGGAGCGCGTAGGCGGCACCGAGCAAGAGCGCGACGGCCAGCCCGCCGAGAAGCGGGACGAGCCAGGCGTCGGAACCGGTGGCGGTGATGTGCTCGCGGGCCATGCGAAAGATGCCCACCCCCACCTGGGTGGTGTTGATCAGAAAGAGCACGTCGGCGGCGCTGAGGACCGGACGGTTGGGGGCATGAGCCATCAAGGGTTCCTCCCTTCGGGGACCGCCATCGGGCGGCGGTCGATTCCGGCAGCGGGACACGCGGCGTTACGGCCAGGGTCGCCGCGGCGGCGGGGGCGTGCGGTGAACCGCTTGGTCTTGCTGGGCGCGGTTAACGGAAGGCCGGCGGCGCAACAAGGGCAAGGGGAAGCGCCACAGGGTGTCGCCCCAATCGGTCAGGCGGAAGGGCAGAAGGGGCGAGAGGAACGGCGCGCCCAACGAACGCTGGCGAATCAGATGGATCACCAACAGGCAGGTGAAGAAGGCGATGCCAAAGGCTCCCCACAGGGCGGCGCAAACCATCATCGGAAAGCGCATGGCGCGCATGGCGTTGGCCATGGTGTAGTTGGGGGCGACAAAGGAAGCGATCGTGCCCATGGCGACGATGATGACGAG
Source organism: Calditerricola satsumensis (assembly GCF_014646935.1). Taxonomy (GTDB): domain Bacteria; phylum Bacillota; class Bacilli; order Calditerricolales; family Calditerricolaceae; genus Calditerricola; species Calditerricola satsumensis. Next base: position 29,963 of record NZ_BMOF01000004.1, read on the forward strand.
GATGTTGCTGGTCAGCCCGGCCTGCACCGCCGCTTGCCCGATCACGATCCCGCCCACGATGCCGATGGTTTGCCCCACTTTGGACGGCAGGCGCGAACCGGCTTCGCGCAGCAGCTCCACCGTCACCTCGAGCAGCAGGGCCTCAAAAAAGGGGTGAAACGGCACCTTTTCGCGGGATTCCATAAAAGGTATGAGGAGGTCGGGAGGGATCATCTGGTAATGCCAGCTGGTCACGGCGATGTACATGGCCGTCAGGGACGTGGAGGCCCAAAAGCCGGTCAACCGCAAAAAGCGCAGCAGGCTGGCGCTCAGCCAGCGGTTGGTGTAATCTTCGCGCGACTGAAAGAAGTCGAGAAAGCGTGCCGGGGCCAGGAGGCCGACGGGCGAACCTTCCATCAGCAGGGCCACCTTCCCCTCAAGAAGCCCCTGTGCCAACACATCGGGGCGCGGCGTGATCAAAAACAGGGGGAAGGGCGTCCAGGAGCTGTCCTCAATGTACTGGGCCAGGGTGGGCAAATCGATGACCCCGTCCAGATCCAATTCGGTTAAGCGTTGGCTGAGCGCTTGCACGTAATCCGGATCCGCAATCCCCTCGATCCACAGCAGCCGCACGGGGATGCGGCTGATGCGGCCGATGAGGAAGTCGGCGGTGCGCAGCTGCGGCGAACGAATGCGCTTGCGCAAAAGGCCAAGGTTGGTTTCGAGGGATTCGACAAAGCTCTCCTGGACTCCGATGGTCAGCCCCTCGATTTCGGACGGTGCGACGTTCGGCTGCGGGGCTTGGTAGAGATGGGCGGCCACGGGCGTGCGCAAGCCGTCCAGGAACAGGATCGCCCAGCCGTCAACGAGGCGCGTGCGCGCCTCCTCGACGCTGGGCACCGGCTCGAGGTCGCGGACGGCCAGACAAGGGATCCGGTCGGCGGCCTGGGTGGCAAGACGGCTGTCGCTGAGCAGGCGGGCCAAGGGCTGAAGCAGCGCCTGCTCCAATTCTTTGGCCTCGACGAGCGCGGGCAAGTAGAGCACAGCGCAAAACGGCGCCCGGGGCGAGACGATGCGCGACGTCAGATCGCTTGTGGGAAAGGCCTGGCGCACCAAACGGTACTGGTCCTCGGCATGGGAAGGCCAGGATGGTCCGGAGGAGGAACCGGTCGCGGAATCGTGTTGCCGGCGCCGAAAAAACCACATGGCTATCGCCCTCGCGTTTGTGGAGCGTCCCCGTGCTTCGCGATCATCATGGGATAGTGTGCAACGAAACCGCAGGAATATGTGAGAGAACCCGCCATGGAGCCGGTCAAGAACGCTCTTGTCATGCAGAACGGAGCATGGTATGTTGATGATGAAAGGGCAACCTACCGGATGGCACAGCGTCTATGGTGTTGCGCGTGCGCGAAGGGGAGTAGCCCCGGAAGCGTTCTGTTGCTTCCGGTTACAGGATCGTCAAAACGGGCGGCGGAAAGAAAACCGCGCCCCGGTCCTGTAGGGCCCGCGGAGGCAGGCGAGACCTTTGCTTTCAGGCAAAGGTCTCGTTTTTCTTTGCTGACGGGGCAAACTACACGATGTGGACAGACAAGGAGGGATACGGTTGTCGTTCCTGTTTGATGCGACCTGGTGGGCCGATCTTTTCAAGATCATCCTCATCGACCTCATTCTCGCAGGGGACAACGCCGTGGTGATCGCGTTGGCGGTGCGGGGCCTCCCGCCACGGCAGCGCAAGATGGCCATCATTTGGGGCACGGCCGGGGCGGTGATTTTTCGCGGGCTGCTGACGCTGGTGGCGGTGTGGTTGCTCAAGATTCCCTTCCTCCAGCTGGTAGGGGGGGTGCTCCTTATGTGGATCGCGGTGAAATTAATGAAAGACGAAGAGGAAAAGCCGCAGGAACACGCGGAAAGCCTGTCCTTCTGGGCCGCCATGCGCACGATCATCATCGCCGACGTGATCATGAGCCTGGACAACGTGTTGGCCATCGCCGGGGTATCGAAAGGGGATTGGGTGCTCATCTTCATCGGCTTGGCCGTCAGCATTCCGCTCGTTATCTACGGCAGCAAATTGCTGTCCGGATTGATGAAGCGCTACCCCATCATCATCACCCTTGGGGCGGCCATTCTGGGATGGACGGCCGGCGAAATGATGGCCCACGATCTCGAGCGCCTCGTCACCCTGACCTTCGATTGGCTGCTACCCATCGCCGGTGCCCTTGTCGTTGTGGCATGGGGATACCTGGCCAAGCGCCGAAAGGCCGCCTTGGGAACCCACTCGGATTGACCCGCTGGCTGGCAGGAGAATACATAACACGGATCGGTGGGCGGGCCACCCGGTGCGGATGTTCCTTCTGAGACGCGCATACATCGTAGAAGAGGCGCGGAAAAGGAGGGCGATCCGTGGGGGTGGCCTTTCGTACCAACGTTTCGCCGCGTGTACCCGAGTGGATGGTGGAGCCTCCGGCGCCGAGCCGTTGGTCCCGCTATGCGGCGCTGGTGGGGGGCAGCGCCGTTCTCGCGGTGGGGGTAAACCTCTTTCTCGCGCCGCATGAGTTGCTTGACGGCGGTGTGTTGGGGCTGGCGCTGATTGCGCATTACCTTTGGGGTTGGGACATCGGGCGCAGCGTCGTCCTGTTTAGCCTGCCCATTTACCTGTTTGCCGGGGTGTTCAGCCGTACCTACGTGTGGCACGCCTTCCAGGGCATGTTTGTCTCCGCGCTCGCCATCGACTTGACCAGTGCGTTGCGCGGATGGGGACACTTTCCACCGGTGGAGAGCGCCTGTTTGGGCGGCCTGCTTGTGGGGATGGGCATTGGGTGGATGCTGCGCCACGCCACATCCACCGGGGGGACGGATTTGTTGGCGCAGGTGTTGACGCGTGCCTTGCCCGTGAACGTGGGGGTCGCCATTTTTTTCTTCGATGCGTTCATCCTCTTGTGCGGGGCGCTGACGGTCGGGCTGCACAATGCGGCGTTGTCCTTTCTGACCATCGGCGCGATCGGGGTGACCACCAGTGTTTGCACGCGCGGGATTCGGCCGTAGGACACCCAATCTGCCGTTCGGCCAGGCGGATGTCCACACGAGGGGCCGGCATCCCCGCATACCGTGAACGTGCAAGAACCTCACCGGAAAGGAGCGTGCGCGATGATGTACGGGTTGCCCCCGGTGCCTCCGTATCGCTATGCGTTGCAATCCGGAGTGCCGCCGGTGACGCCGGTTCGCGAGCCATCTCCTCCCGGGCGCGATTCCACGAGCCGGGAGTCGGCGCGCGAATCGACGCATCGTGAGTCGGGCATGAAGGAATCCAGCGCGCGATCGTCTGGGTATTCGCACTATTTTTACAAGCCGTTTCTCCGCCATGCCCAGCGCCTGATGCGGCGGCGCGTGGAGGTGGGAACGACGTCGGGGAAGCTTGTGGGGGAGCTGCGCGGCGTTTTTTCGGACCACCTTCTCCTCGTGGCGGACGGAAGGGAATGGCACATTCGCCTGGAGCAAATCGTGTACCTGACGCCGGCCAATTGAATCCACCGCGTCATGCGGCGCAAGCGAACACCCAAGAAAAAACCCGCCGAGATGGCGGGTTTTTTGCGATCCGCAAACCTTATGGCGAGATCTGCGAGACATAGGGCCCAATCCAGCACCGGCGGAAGTCGTCTTCGTTGATCTCGATCACCTCGTCGGCGTATTTCTTTAGCTCAGAGCGTTGCCCTTCCGGAAGGGCGATCTCGACGATCTTGCCCGTTTTGCGCACCTCTTCGATGACCCGCTTGTAGTCGCTGTCCGCGCTGACCAGCACGGCCGTGTCGTAGCTGTTCATGTACGCGCCGACAATCATGTCGGTGGTGAGGTTGACATCTGTTCCCTTTTCTTCCGTGAAATAGGTGCTGGCGTCCGTAGGATCAAAGGTGTGACCGGAAATCGGATGCTTGACCAGCTTTCCGGTGACGACCATAAAGCGCGGCTTGTATTTTAGGGCGGTGATGATGCCTTGTTGCTGCGGTTCGTCGACGGTATAAAAATAGGTGCGCATCAAATGGCGGCCCGGCCGCTTGTTGACGAGGAGATGGGCCAGTTTTTCGAGATCAACTTTTGGATTTTGGTTCAAATAGTGGCGACACGTGTGGTAAAAGTTGTTGCCGTCAATGAAAATCATGACGCGTTCCATTTGGTCACCTCCGGATAAAGAGAGAAGGCCAGACCGTGGCTGACCTTCCGAAACGGATACGATTGGCGGGTATGCCGTATCAATACCAGCCTTTTCATAGGGTATCCCGTTTCCGCGGGAGGAAATACGATCGCATGTACTTTCATTCTACACAAACGCCCTCGACGGCAAAAGCCCTGATTAGTCGACAGGATTCGACAGGGCGAAGACCAGGCGGCCGTCGCGATCATAGAGGCCGTCTTGTTCGGCGTGAACGTAGCCGTTGCCGTGGCGGACGAAGAAATGGAGCACGGCGTCAAGGAGCGTCCAGGCCCCTTCGTCCTCTTCCGTCAGGTCATCGGGCAGCTCCACGCGCACAAGTTGTTGCGTTTGGGCCAGCACGGTATGCGCTTGCCGTCTTTCTTCCAACGTGGGCAACGTCTCGAGGCTGGCCCGAAGAGCGGCCATTTCTTGGGCCATCTCTTCGTCTCCCGGCGCAAGCCGCGTGAGGGTGAAGGGGTCGCGATCGGGCGCGTGGTACAGGATGGCTTCCGTCCAGTCGGTGGAAGCGGCCTCGGCATCGTCCGGTCCGGGCCAAACGCCAAAGCGAAACCCCTCGTCTACAAGCTCTTGGTAGAGATGCGTGAGCGGGGGCAGGCGGTCGCACCGGACGAGCACGCGCAGGGTATACGCCATGGGGGTTCCTCCCGTAGTGCGCGTTGCGTCGGCAGGAAACGGCGTTCCGTGCTTCATCGGATCGTTTTCCCTTATTGTATCCCGTTTTTTCCCCCATGGCTATACCGACGACAAAAAATCGCAATAAATGCGTTTAAACGTGAGAAAAACCGAGAAAAGAAGGGGATGGTCTTTGACTTCCCCTGCCCGTGCGGCCAAAATGCATACCTGTCCCTTTTGCGGGGCACACTGCCTTGTGGCAGTATTGAAAGTGGCTGTTAGCACTCGGCAAGTTTGAGTGCTAATAGGCGCTACATAACCACGCCCGAAGGAGGAGTGCTCATGCTCAAGCCGCTCGGCGATCACGTGGTGGTGGAACCGAAAGAGCGCGAGGAAAAAACGCAAAGCGGCATCGTGCTGCCGGAAACCGCAAAGGAGAAGCCGCAGGAAGGCGTTGTCGTCGCGGTGGGCAGCGGCCGCATTGAAAAAGGGGAGCGCATCCCGCTGGAAGTGAAAGTGGGCGATCGCGTCATCTTCTCCAAGTACGCCGGTACGGAAGTGAAGTACGAGGGGAAAGAGTACATCATCCTGCGCGAGAGCGACATTCTTGCGGTTATCCAGTAACGGGATCCGCATTCCACCATGGAAATCGCCGTGAGAAGGGGGATGACTGATGGCCAAGCAAATTCGCTTTGGTGAAGACGCCCGCCGGGCCATGCTGCGCGGGGTGGACTACCTGGCCAACACGGTGAAGGTGACGCTCGGTCCGAAGGGGCGCAACGTCGTTCTGGAGAAGAAGTTCGGCGCTCCGCTCATCACCAACGACGGCGTGACCATCGCCAAGGAAATCGAGCTGTCCGATCCGTATGAAAACATCGGCGCCAAACTGGTGAAGGAAGTGGCCACGAAGACCAACGACGTGGCCGGTGACGGGACGACCACGGCGACGGTCCTGGCCCAGGCGATGATCCGCGAAGGGCTGAAGAACGTCACGGCTGGCGCCAACCCGATGGCCATCCGCCGCGGGATTGAAAAGGCGGTCAATGCGGCCGTTGAAGAGCTGAAGCGCATCGCCAAGCCGATCGAAGGGCGCAAGTCCATCGCCCACGTGGCGTCCATCTCCGCGGCCGACGAGACGATCGGCGAGCTGATCGCCGACGCGATGGAGAAGGTGGGCAAGGACGGCGTCATCACCGTCGAGGAGTCCAAAGGCTTCACGACGGAACTGGAAGTCGTCGAGGGGATGCAGTTTGACCGCGGGTACATCTCCCCGTACATGATCACCGACCCGGACAAGATGGAAGCGGTCCTCGACGATCCGTACATCCTGATCACGGACAAGAAGATCTCCGCCGTGCACGACATCCTGCCGGTGCTGGAAGCGGTGGTGCAAACCGGCAAGCCGCTCCTCATCATTGCGGAAAACGTCGAAGGCGAGGCCCTGGCCACTCTCGTCGTCAACAAGCTGCGCGGCACGATGAAGGTCGTGGCCGTGAAGGCGCCGGGCTTCGGCGATCGCCGCAAGGCCATGCTGCAGGACATCGCCATCCTGACCGGTGGCGAAGTGGTGTCCGAAGAGACGGGCATGGACCTCAAGAACGTCACCCTGCGGCAGCTGGGTCGTGCGCGCCAAGTCAAGGTCGACAAGGACAACACGATCATCGTCGATGGCGCGGGCGACAAAGCGCAAATTGAAGCGCGCATCAAGCAGATCCGCAAGCAAATCGAGGAAACCACGTCCGACTTTGACCGCGAAAAGCTGCAAGAGCGCCTGGCGAAGCTGGCCGGTGGCGTGGCGGTGATCAAGGTCGGCGCGGCCACCGAGCCGGAAATGAAGGAGAAGAAGCTGCGCATCGAGGACGCCCTCAACGCGACGCGTGCGGCCGTCGAGGAGGGCATCGTCTCCGGCGGCGGTACGGCCCTGGTCAACGTCATCCCGGCTGTGGCCAAGGTGGAGGCCGAGGGCGACGAGAAGACGGGCGTGCAAATCGTCCTCCGCGCGCTGGAAGAACCGGTGCGTCAGATCGCCGAAAACGCCGGCTATGACGGTTCCGTCGTCGTCGAGCGCCTGAAGAAGGAGCCGCTCGGTGTGGGCTTCAACGCGGCGACCGGCGAGTGGGTGAACATGATCGAAGCCGGCATTGTCGACCCGGCGAAGGTGACGCGCTCGGCGCTGCAAAACGCGGCGTCCATTGCGGCCATCTTCCTGACCACGGAAGCCGTCGTGGTCGACAAGCCGGAGAAGAAGGAGGGCAACAACAACAATTCCATGCCGGACATGGACTTCTGATCCGGCGCACTCCAACCGGACGACCCATCGTGGGCCTGTCCCGAAGAGGGGCAGGCCTTTTTTTTGCTTCCGCGGCAGGAAGCGCGCGTCAGCGCGGCAACTCGTCCTCCCGATGCGTCCACCCGTGTGGCGCCGGGGCGGCTGTGCGCCGCCAGGCCGACAACGTGAGGAGGGCGCGGATGAACCGTTCGCGGGCCAGGTAAAGGTCGGGGGCCATCACGCGTTCCCAGGCTTCGTCCGGGCGGATTCGGAGCGATTCGGCCAAGCGCTGGGCCTCCTCGTCCAGTTTGAGCAGGGCGGCCGCCACGGCTTGCCGTAGGGCCAGGTAATCGACGACCGGCTGGTGGAGAACGGGAACGTGAAAGCCGATGTTGCGGAACGCGCGCCGCAATGTGGGAACGTTCACGAAAGGCGCCTCCTTTGGCGGGATTCAGCAACAGTTTTCCCATAGCGGCAGAGGTCCAACCCACGTCCGGCGGTCAACGCTTGCCGCTCGTTAGCACTCGTTTAAGATGGCTGCTAAGAATTTGTTGACATATTCCTTACCCTTATGTAAAATTAGAGGTGTGCCGACCCATTCGTGCATGGGTTTGCCATCCATGTTCAATCGCGGCACCGGTTGAAGCAACGTACGATCCGTGGTCGGCGTACCCCCTCGGCGTTCGGTTCTTGCGGATGCTGCACCTTTCTCATCGACAAACCAAACAAAAATACCGGTTTGGAGGGAGGAGGTAAAGCATGGGCAAAGGCAAGATTCGAATCGCCATTGCTGGGGTTGGGAACTGCGCCAGTGCGCTGCTTCAGGGGATTGAACTGTATAAAAACGACCCCAGTCTGAAGGACGATCCCATTGGTTTGATGCACTATGATTTGGGCGGTTATGAGCCGGGCGACATTGAAGTGGTTGCCGCGTTCGACGTGGATGCGCGCAAGGTGGGCAAACCGCTGAAGGAAGCGATCTTCGCCAAGCCCAACTGCACGAAGGTGTTCTACCCGAATCTGCCGGACTACCCGGTGACCGTGCAGATGGGTCCGGTGCTCGACGGCGTCTCCGAGCACATGAAGGACTATCCCGAAGACGACACCTTCGTCGTCGCCAACGCCGAGCCGGTTGACGTGGTGAAGGTGCTGAAAGAGAGCGGCGCCGAGATCCTGATCAACTACCTGCCGGTGGGTTCGGAGCAGGCGGCCCGCTTCTACGCGCAAGCGGCGCTGGATGCGGGGGTGGGCTTCATCAACGCCATTCCGGTGTTCATCGCCTCCGATCCGGAGTGGGCGCGCAAGTTTAAGGAGAAGAACATCCCGATCATCGGCGACGACATCAAGTCCCAGGTCGGCGCGACGATCACCCACCGCGTGCTGACCAAGCTGCTGGAAGACCGCGGCGTGAAGATCACCCGCACCTACCAGCTCAACTTTGGCGGGAACACCGACTTCCTGAACATGCTGAACCACGCCCGCCTAAAGTCGAAGAAGAAGTCCAAGACCCAGGCGGTCACCTCGGAAATGGCCGTGGAGCCGGACAAGAAGAACGTCCACATCGGCCCGTCCGACTACGTGCCGTGGCTCAACGACAACAAGATCGCATACATCCGCCTGGAGGGTTTGGGCTTCGGCAAAGTGCCGCTGGAGCTGGAGGTCAAGCTGTCCGTCGAAGACTCGCCCAACAGCGCCGGTTCGATCATCGACGCCATTCGCTGCATGAAGCTGGCGCTGGACCATGGCGAGGGCGGCGTCCTCGAGGCCATCTCCGCCTACACCATGAAGTCCCCGCCGGTGCAAATCACCGACAGCGTGGCGAAGCAGAAGGTCGAGGAGTTCATCCGCGAGCGGGCCAAGGCGCCGGTGGCGTAACGTGCGGGCCGTGGTGCTCGCCGCGGGGGAGGGGCGGCGGCTTCGGAGCGTGCATCCGGGGCCAAAGCCCCTCTTTCCGCTCTTGGGCCTGCCGCTCATCGTTCGGACCTTCTGCACGCTGCGCGAAGCGGGGATTGCCGACATCGTCGTTGTGCTGGGGCATCGCGGCGACGAGGTGCGCGCGGCCCTCGGCGACGGGTCCCGGTGGGGCGTGCGCGTGACGTACGCCGAGAGCCCCGACTGGGAGAAGGGCAACGGGGCGTCGGTTCTTGCCGCTGCGCCGCATGTGGCCGGCGAACGGTCGTGGCTGCTGCTCATGGCCGACCACCTCGTCACGCCGGAGCTGGTGAGGCGCGTGGCCGCCTGCACGCCGCCGGAGGGGGGCGTGGCCGTTGGCGTCGACTTTACGCCCGCGCGCGTCCCCGATCTCGATGAGGCGACAAAGGTACAGACCGACCGGGTGACGGCGCGCGATGCGGCCGACGGAGGTGCGGCAAACCAGGATACCCGACCGTCCGTCGTGGCCATCGGCAAGGATTTGTCCGCCTTTGACGGCGTCGACTGCGGCGTGTTCCACGCCACGAGCGGCCTCTTGGACGCCCTCCGTGCGTGCGCGGAAGAAGGGCGGCACACGCTGTCGGACGGCGTCCGCCGGTTGGCTGCCCAGGGCCGGGCCGTGGCCTGCGACATCGGCGATGCGCGCTGGTGCGACGTGGACGATCCGGCGGCGGTGCGCCATGCGCGGCGGATGCTCCTCGAACAACTGCCCACGCCGCGGGACGGCCTCATCTCCCGCCACCTGAACCGCAAGCTGTCGGTGCCCATCAGCGCGGCTCTCGCGCGTTTTGCCGTGACGCCCAATCAACTCTCCTTCGCCACGTTCCTGCTGACGGCTCTGGCCGCCGGCCTGTTTGCGGCGGGTGCGTTTGTCGCAGGGGGCGTCGTGGCGCAAGTGGCCTCGGTGCTCGACGGTGTCGATGGGGAGATCGCCCGCCTCAAGTTCCTGCGGTCGCGCTTTGGCGAGCTGTTTGACGCCATCCTCGACCGCATCGGTGACGGTCTCCTCCTTGCCGGGCTCACCTATGGGACGTATGCGGCCACGGGCAGCGAATGGGCCCTGCTGTTTGGCGCTTTGGCTCTCATCGGTTCGCCGCTGTCGATGATGATCAAGGACCGCTATCGGGCGATGACCGGTGACCTCTACCGCCCTGACGTTCACGACGGCTGGGTGCGGTACCTGTTGGCCAACCGCGATGGCCGGATGTTCGTCCTCTTTCTCGGCGGGATCCTTGAACAAGGGCTGGCGACACTGGCCGTGCTAGCCTTCACCAGCTTGACCCAAGCCGTCGTGCGCCTGGCGCGATTGAAGAAATTCCTGTAACGCGGTTATTGGCGGGGGGAGCTGGGCAGGCTAGGGCTTGTAGGGGGGAGAGGCATGTCGCGGCAAGCCTGGCTCCTCGCCGCCATCACCGGCCTGTATGTCGGCGCCACGGCGCTGTCGAACACCTTTGTCAACGCGTACTTGTGGAAGCTGAAACGCGACTTCGCCACCCTCGGGTGGTTCAACCTGGCCCAATACGTTGCCATGGGGCTGGTGTTCCTGGCCGCAGGGTACCTCACCAACCGCTGGGATCGCGTGTGGGCGCTTAGGTTGGGGATGCTGGCCCACGCGGCCTTTTACTTGGCTGTGCTTCAGCTCGGGCGACAGGCTCCGGCCTATGCCGTTCCCCTTGGCCTCTTGATGGGGGTCGGCATGGGCTTTTTCTGGTTTGGGTACAACGTGATTCTCTTTGACGTGACGGATCGCGCCGATCGTGACCGCTTCAACGGCGCAAACGGATTCATCACGTCGGCGATGGGAATGGTGGCGCCGCTCGTGGGGGGCTGGCTTATTGGGCGCGAGGCCCTGACCGGGTATCGGTGGGTCTTTGGCCTCTCGCTGCTCATCTTTGCGCTGGCCACGGTTCTCAGCGGTTTTCTTCGCCCCCGCGCCGATGCCGACGGGTTCCGCTTGCTACCCGCATGGCGCGCCTCGTGGTCGCGGCGCACGCGCTGGCACGCGGTGATGGTGGCCATGCTCCTCGAAGGCCTGCGCGAAGGGGTGTTTGCCTTTTTGGTGGGCGTTTTGGTGATCGTGGCCACGGGGAGCGAGTGGCAGCTCGGGCTGTATGCCACGCTTTCCTCGTTGGTGTCGCTTGCGTCCTACGGTTTGGTGGGGCGCACCTTACAGCCGCAGCAGCGCCGCGCGGCGGCCTTCGTGGGCAGCCTGCTGGCCACCGCCGCCGTGCTCCCGCTTTTTGCCGACGTCACGTTTCTCACGCTCATGGTTATGGGGGTTGGTACGGCCGTGGCGTACCCGCTGTTCATCATCCCCGTGACCTCAACGGCCTTTGACGTGATCGGCGCCAATCCGCATGCGGTGCGCGACCGCGCCGAGTACGTGGTCATGCGCGAACTCGCCCTCAATGTCGGGCGCGTGCTCAGCGTGGCGGGATTTTTGTTGCTGATTGCCTGGCGCCAGACGCCGACGCTCCTTGCCGCCTACTTGGCGTTTACCAGCTTGGCGCTCGTCGGCGCGGCGCTGTGGATGCCCCAAAGCGTACCGGAGAGGAAGCCCAAATGAAAGCGGGCGGAAACGCGACGTTTCCGCCCGGAGGTGATCCGTTACCGCAACCCCCGCAACGGGGTCGTCACCGTTCGCCCGATGTCACGGATCAGATCGGCGGTGTCATTGATGAGCACGCGGGCCGACGCGCCGTTGCCCATGCGATTGGCGAGGTCCTGGGTGCGCCGCACGAGATCCGGGTTGGCCGTCACATACACCTCGTAGTTGGCCGGAACCACGGCCCGGACGTTTTTGTGGACGTTGCGTTCCACGGTTCGAACGGCGTCCGCGTTGCGAAACGGTCGCGCCGGCTTGATGCCGATGACGATGTTATCACCCGAGATCAGGACCGTGGCGTTCTGCACCCCGCGCACGCGTTCGGCGACCGCGTCAACGCGGTTGGCCAGCTGTCGGTTGATGCGTGCGGCGGTGTCGTCCGGACCGATCCGATCGGGTCGGGTCCCGTACGGGGCGACGGACCAGTCGTGGCGGTCGTAGAGCAGGCCGTCGCGCACAAACGGGCGGTTGGTGTACGGTGCGGTGTACGGCGCCGTGCGGTCCGGAGAGGCCGGCCCCGGAATCACGCGGTCGTAGGTCGTATACGGCGCTACGCGCGTGTCCGCGGGCGTGCGGGTGTCAGGCGGTGCCGCCGCTTGACATGCGGCCAGCGTCCCGGTCAAACCGGCGAGCACGGCAAAGGTCAGCAGCTTTTTCAAGCGGATTCACCTCCACGGTTAGTGTGCCTGGCCGCGCGGAGGCGCTATGTGTGGAAAAGGGCGCGTGGCTGTCCAAAACTTCACCGGACGTCCGCGTGCAAGGGAAGGCCTTTTCGGTGGAAGGGTAACGACGACGGGACACCGAAGCCACTCGAGAGACACGCGAGATGCAGGAAGCGGATGAGGAAGATGAACGGAATGCGCAAAGGCGCGGCCTTGTGCGCCGCGCTGACGATGCTGGCTGCGTTATTTGGCACCGCGACCGCGGTCGCCGAAGCGGGCGGTCCTTTTCTCCCCGCTCTCCCCTGTGATATTCTGGTGGATGCCGGTCACGGGGGTATCGACAGCGGCAGTGTGGTCGAAGGTCTCGAGGAGAAACACATCAACCTGGCCCTCGCCCTGGAACTGGGGGAACGCTTGCGCGCGCGGGGGTATCGCGTGGTCCTGACGCGCACCTCCGATCGCGCCCTGTCCGACGATGTGCCGGGAACCGGGCGCGGGCGCCACGCCCGCGACTTGCTCCAGCGCAAGCGCTTGGCGGACGCGCTGCGCCCCTTGGTGTTCGTGAGCCTGCACGCCAATTGGGCGAAGGATCCGGCCAAGCGAGGGGGAGAGGTGCTCCATCCGGCGAACGGGCAAAGCCTCTTCCTCGCCACGCTGTTGCAGGAGGCGCTCAACCGGCATTATGGCCTGAAGCGCCACCCTGTGCCCGCGCGGTCGTACTTCTTGCTCAACACGGTGCGCTGCCCGGTTGTGATCGTCGAAGCCGGGTACTTGAGCCATCCGGATGACCGCCAGCGGCTTGCTTCTCCGGCCGACCGGGCGCGCTTGGCCGACGCGTTGGCCGACGCCATTCATCAGTTTTTGCTGGTTTTCCCAAATGTGCGTCCTCGACACCGAGACGGTTAAGCCGTAACGCGAGGGACATGAGGGGGGATGGGAATGGAGCTGCCCCAACCGTTTGAGGAGCGCATGGCCCGATGGCTCGGGGAAGAGTACGCGGCCTTTCGCCAGGCGCTGGAGGCCGAGAGCGTGCACGGGTTGCGGGCCAACCGCCTGAAGGTGGCCCCAGAGGCGCTGGCGGCGCGGCTCCCGTTCACCTTGGAACCGGTTCCGTGGGCTCCCGATGGCTTTGTGTACGGGCAAGGGGAACGGCCTTCGCGCCATCCGTACTATTTTGCTGGCCTGTACTATCTTCAGGAGCCGAGCGCCATGCTCCCGGCCACGCTGCTCGACGTGCAGCCCGGCGAGCGGGTGCTCGACTTGTGTGCGGCACCCGGCGGAAAGGCGACGCAGATTGCCGCCGCTTTGGGCGGCCGCGGCGTGCTGGTGGCCAACGACGTGCATCCCAAGCGCATCAAGGCCCTTGTGCACAACCTTGAGGTGCAGGGCGTCACCAACGCCGTGGTGACGAACGACTATCCGGCCCACTTGGCCCGCGTCTTTCCCGCGTATTTTGACAAGGTGCTTGTCGACGCGCCGTGTTCGGGGGAGGGCATGTTTCGCAAAGATCCGGCCCTCATCAACGAGTGGAGCCTGGACCTTGTCAACTGGTGCATCCAACAGCAAAAGGGTCTCTTGCGCCATGCCGCGGCGATGCTGAAGCCGGGCGGCCTGCTGGTCTATTCCACCTGCACGTTCAACCCGGAGGAAAACGAAGCCATCATCGAATGGTTTTTGCGCCGTCACCCCGAGTTTGAGCTGGTGGACGTGCCGCATCAGCCGGGTTGGGCGCGCGGCCGACCCGATTGGGTCGACGGCGGCCGTCCCGAGCTGGCGCGCTGCATTCGCCTGTGGCCGCATCGCGTGCGGGGCGAGGGGCACTTTGTGGCCGTCCTCCGGAAACGCGACGCGGCGGATGCTGCCGGCGATGTCGGGCGCGTTCCGCCGGCCGGGCGACCGCCACATCTGGGCAAGCAGGCGCTGGAGGTGACGCCGCCCGATCCGTGGATGGTGGAGGCGGTGGCCCGCTTTGAAGCGCACCATTTTACGCGTCCGGTGCTGACCGCTGAAGGGCGGACGCTCATCCGCTTTGGGCGGCGGCTGTTTCTCATGCCGCCGGACCTGCCCGACTTGTCGGCGGTGCGCGTGGTGCGCCCGGGGTGGCTGATCGGCGATGTGAAGAAAGACCGCTATCGCCCGTCTCCCGCGCTGGCGCTGGCGTTGTCCGTTGACGACATTCGGCCGGAGCGGTGCGTCAACTTGCCTGCCGATTCGGATGAGGTGATGGCGTATCTGCACGGGGAACCCCTTGGGCAACCCCTCACGCCCGGCTGGAATCTTGTGGCCGTTGACGGGTATCCCTTGGGATGGGTGCGCCAATTGCCAGGCCGGCAGAAGAATCACTACCCGGAAACCTGGCGCCTAAGTAAATAAAATGGTTATGTAATTTTATAACATCATATACCAATAAACACCACTTGAATTTGTTATTTCATTTCCCTATCCTAAAAGCAGACCCCCCTTGACGAGGCTTTGAGCGTTGCCCACCACTCCTCCTGAACGGTTGGTGTCGGTTTCGCCTGTCCAGCGCGACAGGCGCTTTTTTTGTGCTCCGGCGGCAATTGCCCGTGTGCGGAATTCGTGTCAGAATGGAATACAGTGAAGGCGTTAGCGGTACGGGAAGGGAGGTTGCGGGGTGGAACCCCTTGACGACGTCGCAAAGTTGGCCAAAGCGTTGGGCCATCCCATTCGTGTGTGCATCCTCGACATGCTGCTGGCCAAACGCCGGTTTTGCGGCGACCTGGTGGCCCAGTTGGGCTTGGCGCAGTCGACGGTCTCCCATCATCTGAAAATCCTGCGCGAAAGCGGCCTGGTTGTGGCCCAGGAACAGGGCACCTGGGTGTGTTACGAGGTGAACCGCCAGCGGCTGCACGACCTCCGGAACCATCTTGATCGGTGGTTGGCGGGCGAGAGGTTGTGCGGCGGGTTCCCCCCAGAAACTGAACGTTCCCGTTCGAATTCTTGACGACGGGACGGCGCGAAAGGAGGGAAACCGTGAGGGGCTGGGTCCTGATCGGATTGGCACTCATGGTGACGTGTTTCGTGGTCGTGGCGGTCGGCGTGGCGGCCGTCTACGCCTTGGGCAACGCGTGGCTGGACGAACGCCAACTTGACGCAGCGGAGGCGTCGGTGGTCTACGACATCGAAGGCAAGGAAGTGGCCCGCTTGTACGTGCAAAACCGGGAGAAGGTTTCCCTCGACCGCATCCCGGATCACCTGAAAAACGCGGTGATCGCCACGGAAGATCGCCGGTTTTACCAGCATCACGGCGTCGACCTGTGGGGCGTGATGCGCGCGCTCTACAAAGACATCCTGGCCATGGAAGCCGTCGAAGGGGCCAGCACGATCACGCAGCAGCTGGCGCGCAACGCCTTCTTGTCGCATGAAAAGACGCTGCTGCGGAAAACGAAGGAGGCCATTTTGGCCTTTGCCATCGAACGGCGCTATTCCAAAGAAGAGATCCTTGAGATGTACCTGAACTACATCTACTTTGGGAACGGCGCCTATGGCGTGCAGGCGGCATCGGAACTGTACTTCGGCAAGGACGTCTCCGAGCTCACCCTGGATGAAGCGGCGCTTTTGGCCGGCATGCCCAAAGCGCCGAACCGCTACAACCCGCTCAAGAATCCCGAAGCGGCCAAGGAACGCCGCAACCTCGTCCTCCGGCTGATGGAGGAGCAGGGGTACATCACCCCTGCCGAGCGGAAAGCGGCCGAACAGCGGCCCATCCACGTGGTCAAGCCGAAGGTGGAGCGCGAGCCGTACAACGCCTACCTCGACTACGTGATCGAAGAGGCCGAGACGCGCTACGGCATTACCGAGGAGGAGCTGTTGCGCGGGGGCTACCACATCTACACCAACCTGATCCCGCGCATGCAGCGGGTGGTGTACGAGAAGTTCAGCGACGACGCGTTGTTCCGTTACAAAAAACAAAAGCGTGAACCGGAACCGCTGCAGGCCAGCATGGTCATTTTGAACGCCAAGACGGGCGGCATCGCCGCCATCGCCGGCGGCCGCGAGTACGTGCGCAAGGGGCTGAACCGCGCCGTCGACATCAAGCGCGACCCCGGTTCGGCCATCAAGCCGCTCGTCGTGTACGCCCCGGCGCTCGAGGAGGGCTGGTCGCCCTATGACATGCTGCCGGACCGGCCCATGGAATTTGGTCGCCAGAAGTACAAACCGAAAAACTACGGCGGACGGTATCGCGGCGAGGTGACGATGGTTGACGCCGTGCGGTGGTCGGTCAACGTCCCCGCCGTGTGGCTGTTGGATCAGTTGGGGGTGGAGACGGGGTACCGCTACGGTCGGGCCTTTGGCCTGCCCTTGCCGGAAAACGTCGCCAATCCGGAACACTACTCCTTGGCGCTGGGGAGCGGCGTCGGCGTTTCGCCGCTGCACATGGCGCAGGCGTATGCCGCTTTGGCCAACGGGGGCGTGTGGACCGAAGCGCACGCCATTCGCAAGATTACCAGCCGCGACGAGCAACTGATTGTGGAGGCGAAACCGGATACGCGCCGCGTGGTGTCGCCCAAAACGGCGTACTACATGACGGAGATGTT
Organism: Calditerricola satsumensis; assembly: GCF_014646935.1. Lineage (GTDB taxonomy): Bacteria > Bacillota > Bacilli > Calditerricolales > Calditerricolaceae > Calditerricola > Calditerricola satsumensis. The sequence continues at coordinate 46,788 of NZ_BMOF01000004.1, forward strand.
GCAGGAGGTCGTTCGTTCCGGGACCGGGAAATCCGCCAGCTTCGGCCGCCCGCTGGCCGGCAAAACGGGGACCACGCAGGAATCCCGCGACGCGTGGTTTGTCGGGTATACGCCGACGTGGGTGGGCGCGGTGTGGACGGGATTTGACAAAAACGAATCCGGCGCGGAAATTACCGGCGGGAAAACGGCGGCGCCCATATTCAAAGCCGTCATGCGTGAAGCGCTGCGCGGAACGAAATGGGAGGACTTCAAGCGACCGGAAGGCGTAAAACCGATTGAGCCGCCGGTCACGCTGAAGCCGGTGAGCGGCCTGACCGGGGACATCACCGTAACCCCGAACCTTACCGTGCAGATCACCCTGCGCTGGACGCCGCTCGACGACAAGCGCGTGCGCTACCGCGTGTACGAGCGGACGCCTGATGGTCGGCGGATCGCGCGGGGCGAAACCGACGGCGGCGTGTGGACGTACGAGACGCCCACCGTGCAGCCGGAATACCGCTTTGAAGTGGTGGCGGTGGATCCGGAGGCCAACAAAGAGGGGCCGCCCGCCGGTCCGATCACGCTGTCGCTGGCGCCTTTCCTGGCACCGGACGGCACGCTGCGGCCGCCGGCGCCGGAGACGCCGGAGACCCAATCGCCACAGCACGGGGAACGGTCCCAAGAAGGGGATCAGCCGGCCGAGCCGGGCGCGAATCCGCCGCCGCCATCGAATCCGCCGGCAACGCCGCCCGGACAAGCGCCGAATCCGCCGGCTCAGCCGCCCGGGCAACCGGCTGAGCCCGGGCAGCCGTCCGGCCCCGGCCAACCGCCACAGGTTCCCGGTGACGAAAGCGGCCTTGTGCCCATGCCCGGGCAGTCGCCCCTTCCCGGTACCGACGGCCCGAAGGAACGCCGTTCGGAGCGATCCCATTCCCCTCGAACCAAACCGGAAGCCGCGGGCTAAAATCGGTGCCGAATTTCTCCTAGACAATCCGTTCTCCCCCGTGGTAAGATGGGGGTGCAACACAGTTCGGACAACCGCATAGCGCAGCGCGTAGAAGCAGGTGCCCGTCGCGGCGGCGACGGGTGAAAAGGGAAGTCCGGTGCAAATCCGGCGCGGACCCGCCACTGTGAGTGGGGAGCGAACCGCAGAGAGCCACTGCGACGATGGTCGCGGGAAGGCGCGGGGAGCGAGGATCCACGAGCCAGGAGACCTGCCTGCTTCGATGGCACCTTCGACCTACGGGAACCTAGGGGAGGTGCTCGCAGGGAGTCCTCTTGCCCACGAAGGCGTCTGGAGCGTCGCGGCCTGACGGATGCGTGAAGGAGGTCGCGCGTGGGCCATGGAGAGAGTCGATTGCGAGCCTATCCGCGTTTCCGGGTCGGATAGGCTCGTTTGTTTTACGGCGAACCCTGAAAGGGGGGACAGGTCCGGTTCCGGATCAGAAAACAGACTTTTTTGAATGTGACGGAAGGGACAAGCGGCTGCCCAATCGATGAAGGGCTTGGATAACGTGCAGGAGGAGGCATGGCCATGGAGGAACTTGCCCTGTTGGCGTTCGCATTGCTGCTGGGGTTGCGGCATGCGCTGGATCCCGACCATGTGGTGGCCGTCTCCACCCTGGTGGCGGAAGAGCGCCGCCTTTGGCCGGCCGCGTGGCTCGGCGTCATCTGGGGGATGGGTCACCTGCTTTCGATTGCGGTGGTGGGACTGGCGCTGTTTTGGTTTCGCCTTCCGCTGCCCCCGCGTTTTGAGGAAGGGATTGAAGCCGCCATCGGGATGCTTCTGGTTGGACTTGGTATGGCCACGTTATGGCGCGCGGTCCGTGATCGCGTGCGCTTTACGATTCACGCCCACAATGGCGTGATTCATGGCCACTTTCATCGGCCCGGCCATCGCCATCCGACGGTGAACATGGCCCGTCGCCAATGGATCACCTTTGGCATTGGCCTGCTGCATGGCTTGGGCGGCAGCGGGGCAGTGGCCGTGTTGGCCCTGCAGATGTCGCCCACACTGGGTGTGGCGATGCTGTGGCTGCTTCTGTTTGGTTTGGGCTCGGTCTTCGGGATGGTTTTCCTGACGCTGCTCGTCGCGGTACCGACGTTGGTGGCGACCTCCCGCAGAATCGCCGTGCATGTCGGGATCCGCATTGCGGCAGGCTTGGCCAGCCTCCTGTTTGGGTGCTACATGGTTGGGAGTCTGTTTTTTGAGAGAATGGCCTGACGAAACGGCCGCGCAAAAAAGGGAGGGCAATGGCGGTGTTCATCCACGAGACCAAACGCGGCAAGCTTCTTGTCGTCGGCTTTGGACCGGGGAGCCGCGCCCACATGACCGAGCGCGCGCGGCGGGCGATTGAAGAGAGCGATGTCATCATCGGCTACAACACCTATGTCGACCTCGTGCGCGACCTTTTGACCGATCAGGAGATTGTCCGAACGGGGATGACGGAGGAGGTGAGCCGGGCGCGGGCCGCCGTGCGCGAGGCGAAGGCGGGCAAGACCGTGGCGGTCATCTCCAGCGGCGACGCCGGCGTGTACGGCATGGCCGGCCTCATTTTCGAGGTGCTGGTGGAAGAGGGATGGCGGCCGGGGGACAATCCCGACGTGGAAGTGATTCCCGGCGTCTCTGCTGCCCAGTCGTGCGCCTCGCTGCTCGGTGCCCCGCTCATGCACGATTTTGTCTGCATCAGCTTGAGCGACCACCTGACCCCGTGGCCGCTCATCGCCAAGCGCGTGGAGATGGCAGCGCAGGGCGACTTCGTGATTGTCCTGTACAACCCGAAAAGCGGCCGGCGCACGCGGCAGATCGTCGAAACGCAGCGCATTCTCCTTCGCTACCGCCGCCCCGACACGCCGGTCGGTTTGGTGAAAAGCGCCTACCGCGCGCGGCAGCGCGTGACACTCACCACGCTTGGCAAGATGCTCGACGAGGAGATCGGCATGTTGACCACGGTGATTATCGGCAACAGCACCACCTTTGTGCACGAAGGGCTGATGATCACGCCGCGGGGCTACCAGCGCAAATATACCTTGTCCCGCGACGAGCAGCCGCTTGCTCCTCACGAGCGGCTGCGTCCCGAGGCGGAGCCGTGGTCGTTGGCGGCGATGACCGGCCGGGGCAACGACGCGGATGCCGCTGGCGCCTGGCAAGGGGAAGCTTACGCGGCGGCGGATGCCGAACCGGTGCCGAACGCCTTCGCGACGGCAGAGGCCGGTGCGGCGCTCCTGGCGGCGGGGCCTTCCACGTCGGCGGCCGAGGACGAGCGGCCGCCTTCCTTCCCCGTGCTGGAGGTGGCCGTCTCGCCGGGCGTGGCCAACAAAACATTCACGCCGCAGCAGCTTCGCACCCTTGCCGAAACGGTTGGGGAGCGGGGCGAGATGGTGTACACGCCGGATCACTGCATCGTGTTGCGCCTGCCGGACGTCGCCGACGCCGACGGCGTGCGCCGGCGGCTGGAGGCGGCCGGCCTTTGCGTGCTGCCCGTCGGCAATGTGGTGCGCGTCAAAGCGTGCGATTTTTGCGAAGGCGAAAAGCCGGAGGCCATCCCCTACGCCGAGGAGCTGGCCCGGCGGCTTGACGGCCTGCCGGTGGAGAAGGAGCTAAAGATCGGCTTCAACGGCTGCGGCATGTCCTGCTACGGTGCAGTGCGCGAGGACATCGGCATTGTCTACCGGCGCGGGGCCTTTGACCTGTTTCTCGGCGGCAAGACGGTGGGCCGCTCCGCCCATCCGGGACAAAAGGTGGCCGAGGGCATCCCGCCGGAGGAGCTGGTTGACCTCGTGCAGCGCGTCGTCGAGGAGTACCGCACGCACGCCCAGCCCGGCGAGCGGTTCCACAAGTTCTTCAAGCGGCGGGGCGCGGCGGGGTTCCGCTGGAATGCCGGCGCGGCGGCGCCGACGCCAGAAGAGGCTGTATGCGGGGAATGAGGAACCCTGCGGCAGCCGACAGAAGGAGGCGAGACCGGGATGACCGATCTCTTGGCGGACAGTGCGCCGCGTGGTGCGACTCTCGCAGCGGCGGAGCGGGGAGGGCCCCCGTCGGCGCAGAACGGATGCACGGCGGTGCTGTTTGTGGGCCACGGCAGCCGCGACCCGGAAGGCAATGCCGAGCTGTTGCGCTTTACAGCCGCCTTAACGCCGCGCCTGCCCGTACCTGTTGTCGAGACCTGTTTTTTGGAGCTGACGGAGCCGACCATTGCCGAGGGCATCGCCCGCTGTGTTGGCCGCGGAGCGGCGCACGTGGTGGTGGTGCCGATCAGCCTCTTTGCTGCCGGTCATGCCAAGCTGCACATCCCGGCGGCTCTCGACGAGGCCCGGGAGCGGTACCCGACGGTGCGCTTCACCTACGCCCGGCCGGTGGGCGTCCACGACAAGGTCCTGGCCATTCTGCTCGACCGCCTGCGCGAAGCGGGCTTTTCCCCCGGCGCTGCCGACCTCGCGGAAACGGCCGTGCTGGTGGTGGGGCGCGGGTCGAGCGATCCCGACGCCAACAGCGACCTGTTCAAGATCAGCCGCCTGTTGTGGGAGCGGACGCGCGTCGGATGGGTAGAGACGGCCTTCGCCGGCATCACGGCGCCGCTTTTGGCGGAGGGGTTGGAACGGTGCGTGCGCCTGGGGGCCAGACGCGTTTACGTGTTGCCCTACTTTCTGTTCACCGGCGTGCTGATCAAGCGCATGGCCGACGAGGTGGCCGCCTTCGCCGCGCGCCATCCCGAGCGGCGCGTGCACCTGGCGCGTTATTTCGGGTTGCACCCGCTCCTTGCGGACATCCTCATCGAGCGGGCGCAGGAGGCGCTCGCGGGCGAGGTGCGCATGAGCTGCGACCTCTGCACGTACCGGCTTCTCGCTGCGGCGCACGCGTCCCACGATCCTCATCATCACCATCACCATCATCACCACCACGACCCTGCGCACGGCCACCGGCATGCCCACGCCCACGGCGCCGACGACGGATCCGGCCCGGCGGGCGCATGGGACGCGTCTGCCCCCGCACGGGATGGCGCGGCCGTTGCCGCCGACCCGGAGCACCGGCAGAAGGGGGTGGGAAGATGATCGTCGTGCTGGCCGGAACGAGCGACGCGCGGCAGCTTGCGCTCCGCCTGCTGCGCGCTGGCTATCCCGTGCTGGCTTCGACAGCCACGGAGAACGGGGCGCGGGAACTGGAAAAAGAAGGCGTGCCGGTGCGGTGGGGACGGCTTGACGACGAAGGGATGACCGCGCTGCTTAGGGAAAGCGGGGCGCGCCTCGTCGTCGACGCCAGCCACCCGTTTGCCGAGGAGGCGCACAAGACGGCGATGCGGGCGGCCGCTGCGGCGGGCATTCCGTATCTGCGCTACGAACGGCCGTCGCAGGAGGACGACATCGCCGCCGATCCCCTCGTCACCGTCGTCGACTCCTACGAAGCGGCGGCGGAGGAGGCGCGCCGGCGCAAGGGGACGGTCTTCCTCACCACCGGGAGCAAGACGCTCGAGCTGTTTGCCCAAAAGCTCCTGCCCGACCCGGACATTCGCCTCGTCGTCCGCGTGCTGCCCACCGTGGAGAACTTGGAAAAATGTGCCCGCCTGGGCATCGCGCAGCGCAACATCATTGCCATGCAGGGGCCGTTTTCCGAAACCCTCAACCGTGCGCTGTACGAACACGTCAAGCCCGACGTGATCGTGACCAAGGAGAGCGGCAAGGAAGGATCGGTTGCGGAAAAACTCCAGGCCGCGCGGGTGCTGGGCATTCCCGTCATCCTGATCCGCCGCCCGCGCCTGGCGTATGACCGCGTGTGCACCACCTTCGACGCGGTGCTGGACGCGGTGCGCCATCTCTACGCCAAAGGAGGGATCGCCCGTGGCGTACAAGCCGCCGACACAGCCGCAGGAAATTGAAGACAAGAGCTTTGCCATCATCGCCGAAGAACTGGGCCCCCATCCGTTCACGCCGGAGCAGTTTCCCGTCGTGCAGCGCGTCATCCACGCCACCGCCGACTTTGAGCTGGGGCGAAGCCTCGTCTTCCACCCGCGGGCCATCGAAGCGGGGATCAAGGCCATCTTGTCCGGCAAGCCGGTCATCGCCGACGTGCAGATGGTCCAGGCCGGCATCAGCAAGGCGCGGCTGGCCCGCTTCGGCTCCGACGTTCGCGTCTACATCGCCGATCCCGATGTGGTCGAGGAGGCCAGGCGGCTGGGCACGACGCGGGCCATCGTGGCCATGCGCAAGGCGGCGCGGGAGACGGACGGGGCCATCTTCGCCATCGGGAATGCCCCGACGGCGCTCCTCGAGCTGATCCGCCTGATCGAGGAGGTAGGGGTGCGTCCGTCCCTCGTCATCGGCGTGCCGGTGGGCTTCGTCTCGGCAGCGGAGTCGAAGGAGGCGCTGCGGAACCTGAAGGCCGACGTGCCGTACATCACCAACATCGGCCGCAAGGGGGGCAGCCCGGTGGCGGTGGCCATCGTCAACGCCCTGTCGCTCATGGCCGAGGCGGCGGAGCGGGTGTGACGGCCTCTTTGCGTCACGGCTACACGACGGGCGCCTGCGCCGCCGCAGCGACGAAGGCGGCCACGCTGGCGCTGGTGACGCAGCGGCCGGTGGCGGAGGTGACGATTCCCCTCCCCGCCGGCATCTCGGCCACCTTTCCGGTGGAAGATCTGTCCTTTTCGGCGGAAATGGCAACGTGCTGCGTGGTCAAGGATGCGGGCGATGATCCCGACGTCACCCACGGAGCCCGCATTTACGCGACGGTGATGTGGCGCAACGAACCGGGCATCGAGATCGACGGCGGGCCGGGTGTGGGGCGGGTGACGCGTCCGGGCTTGCCCGTTCCGGTGGGCGAGGCGGCCATCAACCCCGTGCCGCGGCGGATGATCCGCGAGGCGGCCGAGGGGGTGCTTGCCGCCCACAACGAAAGGCGCGGGGTGCGCGTCGTCATCTCCGTCCCCGGAGGGGAGGAAATGGCCAAGAAGACGCTCAACGCCCGCCTTGGCATCATCGGCGGCATCTCCATCCTCGGCACGCGGGGCATCGTCGTGCCCTTTTCCACCGCCGCCTACCGCGCCAGCGTGGCCCAGGCCATCCGCGTGGCCAAGGCCAACGGCTGCGACCATCTCGTCCTCACCACCGGCGGACGCAGCGAAGCGTACGCCCGGGCGCGCTTCCCCAACCTGCCCGAGATGGCCTTCATTCAGATGGGCGATTTCGTGGGCTTTGCGCTCCAGCACTGCCGCAAGCAGTCCGTCGCCCGCGTCTCCCTCGTGGGGATGATGGGGAAGTTTTCCAAAGTGGCCTGCGGCGTGATGATGGTGCACGCCAAGAGCGCGCCGGTCGATTTTGCCTTTCTGGCCCGCCTGGCGGAGGACGTCGGTGCGCCGCCGGACCTCGTCGAGGCGGTGCGCGCGGCGAACACGGCGAACCAGGTGGCCGATCTTCTGCGGGCATCCGGCTACACCGCCTTTTTCACGCGCCTGGCGGAGGCGATCTGCCGCGCGTGCCTTGCGCACGTCGGCGGCGGGATGACCGTGGAAACCGTGCTTGTGACCCTGAACGGAGAGGAATTGGGGAGGGCTGTTCTTGATGGAAAGGATTGAGGAACGGATGCCGGTTGACGCTGCAGCCGCGGACCGCACGGCAGACGCATCGGGCCGTCCCGGACATGAGGCCAGCTGCGCAAAGCGCGAAGGCATGCGCCGTCGGGAGCCGATTCGCGTGCTGGGCATCGGTGCCGAGGGACCGGCTGGCTGGGGCGAGGCGTACCGCCGGTGGGTGGAGGAGGCGGATGTGCTGGTCGGCGGCGAGCGGCAGCTTTCGTTCTTTCCCGATTTTCGCGGGGAAAAGTGGGTGCTCAAAAGCGCGATTGGCGAGGTTGTCGACCGGATGGTGGCGCAGCCGCCCGAGCGGAAGATCGTCGTCCTCGCCTCGGGGGATCCCCTCTTCTACGGGATCGGCGGGCTCCTTGTCAAAAAGCTGGGGCGCGACAGCGTGGAGATCCACCCCCACCTCAGCTCGGTCCAGCTCGCCTTTGCCCGCATGGGGGAGAGCTGGCACGACGCCGCCTTCCTCAGCGTGCACGGACGCCCCCTCGACGGCCTGGCAGAGCAGGTGCGGCGCCTGCGCAAGGTGGCCATCCTCACCGACGACGTCAACACCCCGGCGGCCGTGGCCCGCCATCTGCTCGATGCGGGTGTTGACGGCTTCCGCGCCTTTGTCGGGGAGAACCTCGGCGCACCGGATGAGCGGTGCACGTGGTGGGACGATCTGCGCGAGCTGGCCAAGGCCGCGTTCGCGCCGCTCAACGTCGTGGTGCTCCTTCGGAAGTGTCCCGACGCGGTTTCCGACATCCCCCTCGGCATCCCCGACGAGGCCTTCGCCCAGCGCAAGCCGGACAAGGGGCTCATCACCAAGAAAGAGGTGCGCGTGATCAGCCTGGCCGAACTGCGCATCCGCAAAGACAGCGTGGTGTGGGACATCGGCGCCGGCACCGGCTCGGTGGCCATCGAGGCGGCTCGCCTTGCGCCGGAGGGGCAGGTGTTCGCCATCGAGAAGAATGCCGAGGACGTGGCCAACCTGCGCGAAAACGTGCGTCGCTTTGGGCGCCGGGTAACCGTTGTCCACGGCACGGCGCCGGAAGGCCTTGAGGCGTGGCCCGATCCCGACGCTGTCTTCATCGGCGGGACGGGCAAGCAGATGGCGGCGATTCTCGACGTCGTCTGCGCGCGGCTCAAACCCGGCGGTCGCATTGTCCTGAACGCGGCCACGCTGGAGAACCTGCACGAAGCCTATGCGGGGCTTGTGGCGCGCGGCTTTGCTGTCGAGGTGCGCCTTGTGCAGGTGGCGCGCTCAAAGCCGATCCTCGACATGCTGCGCCTGGAAGGGCTCAATCCCGTGTTCGTGCTGACGGCGTACCGGAAGGAGGAGACGACATGACGCGCATCGGGACGCTCTACGGCATCGGCGTCGGGCCCGGCGACCCGGAGCTGATCACGGTGAAGGGGCTGCGCATCCTGCGCGAGGTGCCCGTCGTGGCCTACCCCAAAACGCGCATGGGCGGAGGCAGCTACGCCTATCGCATTGTTGAGGGGTATCTCGACCCCGCGCATCAAGAGCTTCTCGGCCTCGTCTTTCCCATGACCCGCGATCGCGCCGTGCTGGAGCGGCAGTGGGAAGAGGTGGTGGCCCAGGTGTGGGCCGTGCTGGAGGCGGGGAAGGACGTGGCCTTTGTCACCGAGGGCGACGCGTACTTTTACAGCACCTTCATCCATCTCAGCCGGCTGATGAAAGAGCGCCATCCGGAGGTGGAGGTTAAGGTGATCCCCGGCGTCTCCTCGATCCATGGCGCATCGGCGCAACTTGACCTTCCCCTGGCCGATGGAGACGAGCGCATCGCCGTCGTTCCGGCCACCGAGGACCTGGCGGCGATGGGGCGCGTGCTCGACGCCTTCGATTGCGTTGTCTTTCTCAAGGTGGCCAAGGTGCTCGACGGGATCATCGGCCTCCTCCGCGAGCGGAACCTCCTCGACAAGGCGGCGGTGGTCACCAAGGCCACGGCGCCGGGGGAGGAGTGCATCGTGACCGACGTGGCATCCCTCGAGGGCCAGGAGCTGGAGTACCTGACGCTGATGGTGGTGCGCAAATGACGGCGGCGAACGCATCGAGCGGCATGGGCAAAGTCTGGTTTATCGGTGCCGGGCCGGGCGATCCCGACCTGATCACGGTAAAGGGGCTGCGCATCCTCCAGGAGGCCGACGTGGTTGTCTACACCGATTCCCTCGTCAGCGACGCCCTGATTGCTCGTGCCCGCCCCGACGCCGAGGTGCTGGGAAGCGCGGGGATGACGTTGGAGGAGATTGTCGCCGTGCTCGTTGCCCGCGCCCGCGCCGGGAAGACGGTGGCCCGTGTGCACACCGGCGACCCGTCGGTGTTCGGCGCGGTGCTGGAGCAGATGGCCATGCTGGAGCGGGAAGGGATTCCCTACGAGATCGTCCCCGGCGTTTCGGCCGTCTTCGCCGCCGCGGCGGCCGCGCGCGTCGAGCTGACCGTGCCCGAGCTGTGCCAGACGGTGATTCTCACCCGCGTCGAGGGACGAACGCCGATGCCGGAGGGCGAGCGGCTGCGCGACCTGGCCCGCCACGGCTGCACGCTGGCCCTTTTCTTGAGTGCCACGCTGACGAAAAAGGTGATGGCCGAGCTGCGCGCCGCCGGGTGGGGCGACGACACGCCGGTCGTCGTCGTGTACAAGGCCACCTGGCCGGACGAGCGCATCCTCCGCACGACCCTCGGCGAATTGGATGAGGCGGTGCGCCGCGCCGGCATCCGCAGCCACGCCATGATCCTGGCTGGACGGGCCCTCGATCCGGAGTTGGCTCGCTCGAGCGCCTACCGCTCACGCCTGTACGATCCGGCGTTCACGCACGGGTACCGGACCGGGAGGGGAGAGGGAGCATGAACCCAAACCTGCCGCATCGCCGCCTGGCCCTGGTGGCCATCACCACCCACGGGACGGAGATCGTTCGCCGGCTCGCCGCGTCGTACCAAGGCGATCCGGACGCTCCGGCGGTCGACGTCTTCTACATGAAAAAGCACGCCCGCGGTGACGAGGCGGAGAGGGGCTTCCGCCTGTTCGAGGGTTCGGTGCGCCGCATCCTGCCGGAGCTCTTTGCCCGCTACGACGGGCTGGTGCTCGTCATCTCCCTCGGCGCCGTGGTGCGCATGATCGCACCGCTTCTCGTGGACAAGAAGACCGACCCGGCCGTCGTCGTCATCGACGACCGCGCCGAGCATGTCATCAGCGTGTTGTCGGGCCACGTCGGCGGGGCCAACCTTCTCACGCGGGACATCGCCCGCCGCCTGGGCGCTCGGCCGGTCATCACCACCGCCTCCGACGTGCAGGGGACGATCGCCGTCGACCTCTTCGGCCGCCGCTTTGGCTGGCGCCTGGTGAACTGGGACAAGGTGACCCCGGTCAGCGCCGCCGTGGTCAACGGCGAGCGCGTGGCCGTGGTGCAGGAGTCGGGCGAGCCGGATTGGTGGGAACACCCTCATCCCCTGCCGCCAAACATCACCGTGTACCGCTCGGTGCGCGAGGCCCTGGCGGCCAAGGCGAACGCCTACCTCGTCGTGACGCACCGGCTGCTCGATCCCGACGAGGAGGCCATCCTGGAAAACGGCGTTCTTTACCGCCCCCGTTCCATCGTTCTCGGCCTTGGCTGCAACCGCGGCACGAGCGCCGAGGAGATCGAGCAGGTCATACGCGACACGCTGGATGCGCTGCGCTTTGCCGTGGAAAGCGTGCGCAACGTGGCCACGATCGACCGGAAGAAGGACGAGCCGGGTCTCGTCGCCGTGTGCGCCAAATACGGCTGGCCCCTTGTCGCCTATACCCCGGAGGAGCTCAACGCCGTGCCCATCGCCCACCCGTCGGAGACGGTGTACCGCTACACCGGCGCCTGGGGCGTGAGCGAGCCGGCGGCGATGCGTTCGGCCAACGCCACCTCGCTCGTGCTGGAGAAAAAGAAACACGGCAATTGCACGATTTCCGTGGCCCTCGTCGACTACGGCCCGCCGCGATGGGACGGCACCGCGGACACCGGTGCGGCGGAGACCGCCCGAATCGCGCAAGCGGCCGCCGGAAAGGAGGAAGGGCCATGAGCGCAAGCGAGCGGGGCTGTGGTTTGCCCGCGGCGGACGGTGAGGCGGCCGGCGTTCACCGTTCCCGTCTCGTCATTGCCGGGGCGGGCAGCGGGGTGGGCAAGACGACGCTGACGATCGGCCTGATGGCGGCGTTGAAGGCGCGCGGCCTTGCCGTGCAGGGTTTCAAGTGCGGGCCCGACTACATCGATCCGACGTACCACACGGCGATCACCGGCCGGCCGTCGCGCAACCTCGACGCGTGGATGATGGGGCCTGCGGCGGTGCGGGAGATCTTCCTCCGCGCCAGCGCCGGGGCGGACCTGTCGCTGATCGAAGGGGTGATGGGGCTTTTTGACGGCAAGCGGGCCACCGACGACGAGGGCAGCACGGCGCACATCGCCCGCCTGCTCCGCGCGCCGGTGCTCCTCGTCGTGAACGCCGCCAGCATGGCTCGCACGGCGGCGGCCATCGTGAAGGGTTGCCAGGCGATGGCCGAGGGGTTTGCCATCGCCGGCGTCATCGCCAACCAGGTGGGCAGCGCTGGCCACGCGCGGCTCATCCGCGAGGCGGTGGAGCAGGTTTGCGGCGTGCCCGTGGTGGGCTCCCTCGTGCGTGACGACGGCCTGGTCATCCCCGAGCGGCACCTCGGCCTCGTGCCGGCGGTGGAGCGGGGGGAACTCGCGCCTTTGTTTGCCAAGCTGGCCGCGCGCGTCGCCGAAACGGTCGACCTCGACGCCGTTGTCGCTTTGGCCCGGTCGGCCCCGCCCCTTGCGCCCGAGCCTCCGCGCCTTTTTTCGCCCGAGAAGCGCCACAGCGGGCCGCCCCGTGCGCGCATCGCCGTGGCGCGCGACGAGGCGTTCAACTTTTACTATCCCGAGAACCTCGAACTGCTCGAGCATGCCGGTGCCGCGCTCGTTTTCTTCCGTCCGACGCACGGCGACCGGCTCCCGGAGGAGGTTGACGGCCTGTACCTCGGCGGCGGCTTTCCCGAGGTGTACGCCGCCGAACTGGCGCGCAACCACGCCCTGAAGGCCGACATCCGCCAGGCGGCGGCCGCCGGAATGCCCATCTTTGCCGAGTGCGGCGGCTACATGTACCTGTGCCGCGCGCTCACCACCTCCGACGGGCGGACGCACGAGATGGTCGGCCTCATCCCCGCCCGCGTGCGCATGGGGCAGCGCCTGGCCGAACTGGGGTACCGGGAAGTGCGGGCCGAACGCGACACGCCCCTTTTGGCCGCCGGCGAGACGGCCCGCGGCCACGCGTTTCACTACTCGGTCCTCGAGCCGGAGCCGGACGCCGCCGACGCCTGGCCGTACGCCTATTGCGTCCATTCGCGCTTTGGCGAACGGCGTGAAGGCTACGCCGCCGGATCGGTGCTTGCCGGCTACACCCACCTGCATTTTGCCTCCAATCCGCGCATGGCCGAGCGCTGGGTGGCGGCGTGTGCGGCGTTTCGGCGCGCGCGATTGCGATAGCAGGGCCGAGGGGCTGCGGTGTTTTTCGATCAGGCGATGGCACGCGACGTAAAAGGAAGAGGAAATTGCCTGCCGATGGCGAAAAAAGCGGAGCAATGGGCGCCGGATCACGCGTATACATGCCGTTTGAGGGGAGCGGCGCAACGATCGAAGGAGGGAGACCATGGGCGCAGGCGGCAAGACGGCGCTGATCACCGGCGCATCAAGCGGCATTGGGCACGAACTGGCCAAGTTGTTTGCCCAGAACAGGCACAATGTGGTGTTGGTGGCGCGCAGCAGAGAGAAGCTGGCGGCCGTGGCCGACGAACTCCAGCGGCGCCACGGGGTGCAGGCCATCCCGTTGCCGGCGGACCTGGCCCAACCCGACGCGCCGCGGGAAATCTACGAGGCGCTGCGGGAACGCGGCATCGCCGTCGATTTCCTCGTCAACAACGCCGGGTTTGGGCTGTATGGCCCCTTTGCCCAGACCGACTGGCCCATTGAGCGGGACATGCTGCAGGTCAACGTCGTCGCCTTGACCCATCTGACCAAGCTGCTGGTGCCGGAGATGATCCGGAGGGGGGCGGGCCGCATCCTCAACATGGCCTCGATGGCCGCTTTTCAGCCCGGTCCGCTGATGGCCGTCTACTACGCCACCAAGGCGTATGTGCTCTCCTTCTCGGAAGCCCTGGCCGCGGAACTGAAGGGGACGGGAGTGACCGTCACGGCGCTTTGTCCGGGGCCGGTGAAGACCAACTTTGATCGGCGTGCCCGCTTGGATTCCTCCAAACTTTTCAAGCGGCGCTTTCTGATGGCCGATGCGCCGACGGTGGCGGCCGCCGGGTACCGGGGCATGATGGCGGGCAAATCCCTTGTGATTCCGGGATGGCCCAACAAGCTGCTGGTGCAGGGGCAGCGGTTGGCTCCACGTACCTTGGTCGTACGGGTGGTGCGCAAGCTGCAGGAGCCGATTGACGGCCCAACGCTCCCCTTTTCCGGGCGTTCGGTGCCCCGTTAGGCGCGCCACAAAAAAGCGCCCGCTGCCCCTTAGGGGTGTTCGGGCGCTTGGGGTTCTCCGGCGGCGGGCGTTTGGGGTGCGGGCGCCTTGGGTGAAGCGGGCCGCTGGGGCTGCGGAGTTGGTTGGAACGGCGTCCGCTCTTGGGGTTGCGCCTGTGGAGCGCGGGGTTGCGCGGTCATCGGCTGCTTTTGCTGCTGCAGCCGTTACTGTAGGTTTTGTTTCGCCATCTGCTGCATCTTCTGCTGCATCTTTTGTTGCATCTTCCGCATCGGGGTTTGCGGATTTCAGCCGGCCAGCAGCACCATGCTCCCGGCCAGCAAAACAGGTGCAAGCTTGCGCATGGCGAAACCTCCTGAACGGCTTCAAACGGCATGGTGAAACGCAAGGATGTCGCACCGTGCTGTAGTTTGCCCCGCGTCGCGGGACGGGTTGCCTGGAGGATGGTGCCCGACGCGGCAACAGCTTCCTGAACCGCACCCCTTCACAGAAAAACGCGCCTTCCGCAATGGAAGGCGCGTTTTTCGCGTTGTGGGCCCGGCATGGATGCACCCGATGTTCGCGTGCGCGCGTCGGCGAGGTTACCCTTGCGCGTCGACCGTTCGGCCGAGCACCTTGGCCACGTAGGCCCGCGTTTCCCGATAGGGCGGGATACCGCCATACCGGTCAACCGCGCCCGGTCCGGCGTTGTACGCCGCCAGTGCCAAGGCCACATTGCCCTTATAGCGATCAAGGAGGGAACGCAGGTAGCGCGTGCCGCCGTCGATGTTCTGGGCCGGGTCGTAGGGATCGCGCACCCCCAGCCAGCGGGCCGTTGCCGGCATGAGTTGCATCAGGCCCATCGCCCCGGCTGGCGACGTGGCGCGGGGGTTAAAGCCCGATTCCACCTGAATGACGCGGCGGATGAGCCGTTCGCTCACGCCGTATTTGCGGGCCGCCTGGGCGATCAGCGTGTCGAAGGGGTGCCGATCGGGCGGTGAGGTCGACATCCCCTTTTCGGTGCCGCCGATCGGCGCGCTTTCGGCTTGCGCAACCCGGGGCGGATTCGGCTTCCCAGCGGGAGGCACGCGGGATGCCGTGCCTGCTGTTGTGTTCTCCGATTGATCGGCCAAAGCCGCCGCGCTTTCCCCGGCCTGCTGCAGGTACGCGGCCAGCAGCGCGGCAAACAGGTCGTGATGCGATGGCGCCATTGGGGCAACGGCCGCGTCGGGTGCCGGCAGCTGGTGTACGGTGTACAGGGTCACCAGGCGTGCGAACAGGTCAGGGCGCATGCGTTCACCTCCGTCCAAATCCGGATCGCCCTCTCCCTATGATTCGACATCCGGCGGCGATTTCCTGTAGAGGAAGGGCCCGTTGGAGGGTGAACCCGTTGTCCCGCTTGCTTCGGTTTGGTTTCGCTGCGGCATGCGGTTTGCCGGTTGACCCCCCCGGCCTCGGCATAGGAAAATGAAAATACGATCATATTACTTTTTGACTGTGGAGGTGCGCCATGTCGCCTCGACCGATCCGTTGCCAACCGGAGCCCGATGCACCGGTTTGTGAAGTGAACGTCGTTCATCAAGACGTGGTAAGCCGTCTCAAGCCCGAGGTTGAGCGCATGGAGGGGGTGGCCACCGTTTTTAAAGCCTTGGCCGATGACACCCGGGTGAAGATTGTGTACGCCCTGAGCCAGGCCGAACTATGCGTATGCGACGTGGCCGCCCTCATCGGCAGCACCAAGGCGACGGCATCTTATCACCTCCGGCTTTTGCACCACATGGGGTTGGCCAAGTACCGGAGGGAGGGCAAGCTGGTGTATTACCGCCTGGCCGATTCCTCCATCGGGAATCTGGTTCGCGAGGTGTTGCACCATCTGCATTGCGACCGAGGAGAGAAGGAAGCAGGAGGGAAGTAGACATGGCGCAAGCTGCACATCCAGCCCGCGGAAAACCGACCGTGTTCCGCGTGGAAGGGATTACCTGACTGGACTGCGCCGCGAAGTTCGAGAAGAGCGTCGCGGCACTCCCTGGCGTGAACAGGGCGAAGCTCAACACCGCTACGGGAAAGCTTGTCGTCGAAGGAGAGGCGGATCTGGAGGCGATCCGCCGTCTGGGGAAGGCGGAGAACTACACCATCGTCCCAGAAGGGGAGCCCCAAGCCGAAACAACCCGGCGGAAGGTCAACGGTGACCTCATCCGGGCGGTTGTGTCAGGCGTCGCCCTCCTGGCGGCGTATCTCGTGGACCGATCCGGTGGACCGGGCACCGTCTACGTTCCGCTCTACGTCTCCGCAATGGTGACCGGCGCGTGGGGGAACGCCCGGAAGGCCTGGTATGCCCTCCCACGCCTCAACCTCAACATGAGCGTCTTGATGACCCTCGCGGTGATCGGCGCCATGGCCATCGGGGTCTGGGAAGAAGGTGCCGTGGTGGCCTTCTTGTACGCGGTATCCGAAGTCCTGGAATCCTGGACCCTGGACCGGACCCGGCGGTCGATCCGCGAGCTGATGGACCTCGCCCCCAAGGTGGCCCGCGTTCGCCGTCCGACGGGCGAGGTGGAGATTCCCGTTGAGGAGGTCCAGATAGGGGACATCCTGATCGTCCGGCCCGGCGAGAAAATCGCCATGGACGGGCGCATTGTCAAGGGCATGTCGGCGATCAATGAAGCCCCCATCACGGGGGAGTCGGTCCCGGTGGAAAAAGGCCCCGGCGACGAGGTCTTTGCCGGAACCCTCAACACCCACGGTTCCCTTGAGGTCGAGGTGACCCGGCGCGTGGAAGACACCGCCCTCGCCAAGATCATCCATCTGGTGGAGGAGGCTCAAGCCACGCGCGCGCCTTCCCAGGCCTTCGTCGATCGGTTCGCCGCCGTCTACACCCCAATCGTGCTTGTGGCAGCGGTCGGCACGGCCGTGGTGCCGCCCCTTGTTCTCGGCGACGCGTGGGGGCCGTGGCTGTACCGGGCCCTTGCCCTTCTCGTCGTCGCGTGTCCCTGCGCGTTGGTCGTGTCCACCCCGGTGGCCATCGTCAGCGCGATCAGCAACGCCGCGCGGAACGGGGTGCTCATCAAGGGGGGCATCCACCTGGAGGAGGCCGGCGCCCTGCGGGCCATGGCCTTCGACAAGACGGGCACCCTGACCAAGGGCGCGCCTGCGGTGACCGAGCGCTTCCGGGGCGGGGGGCAAAGGGGGTTGTGGACGGGCAAACCCTGTACATCGGGAACCTCCGCCTGTTCGAGGAATTGGGCCTGTCGCCTCAGCCCGTAGCCGAACAGGTGCGCCGCTTGCAGGCAGAAGGCAAGACGGCGATGGTCCTGGGCACGGAGAAGGCGTTTCTGGGGATTGTGGCGGTGGCCGACGAGGTGCGGGAAACGAGCCGCATCGCCATCGCCGAACTCAAGAAAGCCGGGATCGAGAAGACCATCCTCCTCACCGGCGACAACGCGGTGACGGCCCGGGCCATCGCCGCGCAGGTGGGCGTAGACGCCTTTGAAGCCGAGTTGCTCCCTCAGGACAAGGTGGCGGCGATCCGCCGCCTTGCACAGCAATACGGCAAGGTGGCGATGGTGGGCGACGGCATCAATGATGCGCCGGCCCTGGCTGCGGCCACGGTCGGCATCGCCATGGGCGGCGTGGGGACGGACGCGGCGCTGGAGACCGCGGACATCGTCCTCATGGCCGATGACCTCAGCAAGCTGCCCTTTACGATCCGGCTCAGCCGGGCGGCCCTGCGGGTGATTCGGCAGAACATCGCTTTCTCCCTGGTGACCAAGGCCATTGCCGTGATCGCCGTTTTTCCGGGGTGGCTGACGCTGTGGCTGGCCGTGCTCGGCGACATGGGGGCCACGCTCCTCGTGACCCTCAACGGCATGCGGCTGATGCGGCTGAAACCGGAAAAGTAGGGTGTGGCGCGCCACCGTTTCCCCATGCAAAAAAGCCTTCCCGTCGGGGCACGGGAAGGATCGGACTGCAGACAAACCCTCGGTGCCAATGCGACCGAGGGCGTTTTCTTGTTGTCTCTGGCTGGGGAACGAACGTGTCCGGCCAAGCCCATTAAACACTAAAAATACTTCTTCCGGTCGCACTCTTCCTTCAAAATTTCCACCGCTTCCCGGAAGCGCTGGGAGTGCACCACTTCCCGCTCGCGCAAAAAGCGCAGGCCGTCCTTGAGGTCCGGGTCGTCGGTCATGTCGATGAGCCACTGGTAGGTGGCGCGGGCCTTTTCCTCCGCGGCGATGTCCTCGTAGAGGTCGGCAATGGGGTCGCCCTTGGCCTGGATGTACGCGGCCGTGAACGGCACGCCGGCGGCGTCATGGTAAAACAGCGCCTTGTCGTGGCTGGCATAGTGTTCGCCGAGTCCGGCCGCTTTCAGCTGTTCCGGCGTGGCGTCCTTGGTCAGCTTGTAGACCATCGTGGCGATCATTTCGAGGTGGGCCAGCTCCTCCGTCCCGATGTCGTTGAGGATGCCGATCACCTTGTTGGGCACCGTATAGCGCTGGTTGAGGTAGCGGAGGGCGGCGGCCAGCTCGCCGTCGGCGCCGCCGTATTGTTCCAGAAGGTATTTGGCCATCCGCGGGTCGCACTTGCTGACCCGGACGGGGTACTGCAGCTTTTTCTCATAGATCCACATGGCGGTCCTCCTTTGGCCCAATGGTCTGCTTCAGGTTGAACGGGATGCCGCAATCCCGGCGAGGGAACGGCGCGCTTCAGACCTGCCACGGCCACGGCACGTCATCCCAGTTCCACGGATACCGGACGTAGTCGTGGCCAAAGTGTTGCAGGGGGCCGGAAATGGCCTCCAGCTGACGCTTGACGCCCTTGCGCTTCCGGACGAGGTCGTTGTATTGGCGGACGGCGTTCAGGTCGTCCGGGTGGGTATCGAGATACAGGTTCAGTTCCAGCAGAACGAAGTCGAGGGCCTGCAGCTCCTCGAGGAGCTCGTAATATTCCTCCGGCATCTTCCGCTGCTCGTCAATGTGACGACGGTCCATCGCAGCTCTCCCCTTCCCGTTCGACTGGACGGTTGTATCCCTCATACGGGCTGAACAGGGCCGGCCACAGGGTGCCGCGCCGGAGGGCTTCCCGCGGCGGGTACTGGGGCAAATTGGGCGGTTGGAAGCCCAGGTACAGGTTCGGCGGCGTGTTGTACGCCTTCACCCGTTCGGCCGGGCAGGGGTCGAAGGGGCTCGCATAGGGACGCCAGGTCTTGAAGTTGGTGTGACGCATTGGCGGGGCGATGGGTCCCATGTACGGCGGGTACGGGTGCTTCCACATGGGGACGCGTTCCTCCTCCTTCTTGAGTGGTGGCGGAGCCATTACCCACGGTATTCGCCGCCGCGGGCGGGCGTCACTCGGGCGTGTGGAAATGGGCGCACGGGCGGGGTGGACATCGCCCGTGCAGCCCGACGTGGATACGGTATATCCTACAGAAGCGCGCTATGTGAACCTGTTGCTGTATGTCCAGCCATGAAAACAGTATGGCCCTGCCATTCTTCTTACGCAGGGCCAATGCAAGTGTTTTAATTCTTATTGCCTTTTTTCTCAGCTTCATACAAATAATAAATTCCAACAACTAAAGCTATTATGCTTAATATTCGTGGAGTATTGCCTACATAACTTAAATATTGCGAAAAATCACTTTTTCCCCAGCCACCTCCTTGTAAACTAAGCCGATACAATGCGGCTGTAATATAATGAGACGCAAAAAGAAATGCGGAGATACCACAAAACGCTACGCCGGCACCACGTTTTGACATTCGTATCTCCCCTTTGTTAAAAGAATTGAAGGCCTTTGGTTCCTTATCCTTTCCTTGTGGAGCAGTAAAAGCAAGCTGTCCTGGAGACACTAATGACAACGCTAACACAAGAACGCCAATAAATCTTAATCTTAATAATAAACTCTCTTTTATCACCAGAATACCCCCTCCATGTATAAGATTTATAGTTTTTGGTTATCCGTCATCAATTTTAATAACAGCCCCCTCATATGTAAACAAGAAATAGTAGACAAATTTCGACAAAAATGAACTGATTGTCGAATCGTGATAGTCGTTGACTTTGTGTCTAACACGTGGCACGTGCGATCAACTGGCGTGCATACATCCTGGTGTTTTTCGGCCGGTGACGCGCCTACGACCGAATGGCTTTGCTGTCCGGGGCCAGGCGCTTGCTTTAGTCGGGAAGGTACGTGGTCATTGCCTTCTGCAGCGCGACGAAGAGGGCTTCCAGCTCGGCCTCATGGGCTTCAACCCGTTTCCAGAAGCGACTGAAGGCTGCTACACAATCATTTGCTGCCCTTTATCGCGATGATGGTCCATAGCTGTCGGGAGAGTCATTACCCACGGTATTCGCCGCCGCGGGCGGGCGTCACCCGGGCGTATGGAAATGGGCGCGCGGACGGGGCGGCATTTGCCGGCACCGCCTGCATGGCCCGGCGTTACCTGCGGTGTCCGCCGATCTTGCCGGCGCGGTCGAAGAAGACGCTGGCCGGGGTGAGGGAGACGGCGCGGAGGAGGCTCGTCTTGCCGTGCCGGGCGCGGATGCGGTCGATGGCCGCGGCGAGGCGCCGCTGGCGCGCTTCGCGGCCGAACAGGTCGAGCTGAAAGCCGGTGTCGGGGGAAAGGGCGCCCAGGCTCACCCCCACCATGCGCACGCTCTGGCCGTTCCAGAAGCGCCGGAGCAGGTCGCAGGCGGCGGCGAACACCGGCGGGGTGACGTTGGTGGGCGCCTCCAGCTTTTTCTGGCGGTGCAGGCCCGACAGGTCGGCAAAGCGCAGGGTGAGGGAGACCGTCTGGCCGACGTAGCCGCGGGCGCGGGCGCGGTGGCAGACGTCGTCGACCAGCTCCAGAAGCACCACGCGCAGCTCCTCGAAGGTGCGGTAGTCACGCGGCAAGGTAAACATGTGGCCGATGGACCGGCGCACGGCCACCGACGCCGGGTCGACCGGGCTGTAGTCGATGCCGTTGGCCGACAGGTGGAGCACCCGCCCGATCAGGCCGAAGCGGCGCGCCAGGCGCTCGGGATCGGTTTGGGCGAGGTGGCCGATGGTGCGAATGCCCATGCGGTAAAAGTGGCGCTCCAGGCGCGGTCCGACGCCGAACAGCTCCCGCACGGGGAGGGGCCACAGCCGAGTGGGCACGTCCTCGTGGGTGAGCACGGTGAGGCCGTCGGGCTTCTCCAGGCCGGCGGCCATCTTGGCCAAGAGCTTGTTCGGCCCCACCCCGATGGAGCAGGTGACGCCGATCTCGCGCCGGATGCGCGCTTTGAGCCGCTGCGCCGTCTCCACGCCGTCGCGCACGAGGTCGGTGGCGTCGGGCAGCTCGAGGAACGCCTCGTCGATGGAGAAGGGCTCGACGAGGGGCGTGATCTCCTTCATCATGGCGAGGATGGCGTTGGACACTTCCACGTAGGTGGCCATGCGCGGGAGCACGAATACGGCGTCCGGGCACAGGCGCCGGGCCTCGCCCACCGGCATGGCCGTCTTGACGCCGCAGCGCTTGGCCTCGTAGGACGCGGCGAGGACGATGCCGTGCCGCTTTTCCGGGTCGCCGCAGACGATGACCGGCTTGCCGCGCAGGGCGGGGTTGTCGGCCTGTTCCACGCTGGCGAAAAAGGCGTCCATGTCGGCGAGAAGCACGGTGCGCACAAAGCGCCCCATGGGCCTTCCCTCCATACGAACATATGTTCGGTTCCTTTATTAGTGTACGCCACGGCGGCCCGGTTGAAAAGGTGAGGAAGAATGTGGAGAATACACGGGATGCGCGCCGCAAACAAAAAAACGCTCGCGTCGACGGACGCGAGCGAGAAGCCCAACGCCAGTGGCGACCCGCGCCACCTACCGCGTCGGAAGGGCTCAGCCCTTGGCCGTGCTTTCGAGGGTGCGGATGACCGCTTGGGCCGCGGAAATGCCGGACTGCGGGTTTTGCCCGGTGATGAGCAGACCGTCCTGCTCCACGTGGTCGGTCCATTTTTCGGCGGCGATGAAGTGGGCCCCGAGTTCCCGCAGCCGCGATTCGAGCAGGAACGGCACCAGCTTGTCCAGCTGAACGGCGCGCTCTTCCTCGTTGGTGAAGGCGGTGACCCGCTTCCCGGCCACCAGGGGCTGGCCGTTCGACAGCACCACCCCGACGAGGGCCGCCGGGCCGTGGCAGACGGCGGCGATCACCTTGTTCGCCTCGGCAAAGCGGCGCACGAGGGTGCGCACGTTCGGATCCACGGGGAAGTCGAACATCGTCCCGTGGCCGCCCGGAACAAAGAGGGCGTCGTACTCCTCGGGGTTGACCGCGGCGACGGGAACGGTGTCCTTCAGCCGCGCGATGGCCGCCTCCCAGCGCCGCTCGTTTTCCTCGTTCAGGCTGCGCGGGTCGATCGGCGCCGGCCCGCCCTTGGGGCTCGTCACCGTGATGGCGTACCCCGCCTTTTGGAATTCCTCGTACGGCTCGGCGAACTCCGACAGCCAAATGCCCGTGGGATGCTTGTCGTCCATCTTGTCGTGGCTGGTCACGAGCATGAGGATGCGTTTCGACATGGTTTGTCCCCCTTTCGCTGTTTTCGATTCCCTTATTAGAGTACCTCGCCTCAACGGTAGAATGGAAATGAGAAAAATCCCGCAGGGGGATAAAACGAGTTATGGCGGATTTCGAGTGGTTTCGGAGCTTTGTGGCGGTGTATCGGAGCGGCAGCGTATCGGGAGCGGCCGCTGTGCGCCACCTCACCCAGCCGGCCATCAGCCAGCACATTGCGGCGCTGGAGGCGGAAGTGGGCGCTCCCCTGTTTGAGCGGCATCCGCGGGGGATGGTGCCTACAAAGCGGGGCAACGAGCTCTACAGCCAGGTGGCGCCCGCCGTCGACGACCGCGCGCATCTGGAGCGATGGCTCCTGGTCCAGCCGTGGATCGCCTACGGGCCAGAGCTGCCGATCATCCGGCGATTTTGGCGAAGGGGGTTCGGGCATCGCCCCACCCTCGAGTCGGTGCTGGTCGTTCCCGATTTGCGGACAATCGCCGAGCTGGTGGCGTGCGGTTATGGCCTGAGCGTGCTTCCGGACTACTTGTGCGCAGGAGGCGTGCGGAGCGGCCGTCTGCGCATCCTTTGGGATCCGCCGGAGCCCGTGACGAATCAACTGTTTGTCGCGATCAAGCGATCGGACCGGGAGGATGAGCTTCTGATGCGGGCCGTCGACGCGCTGTTAGGCCTGGAGGGGAGCGGACCGCACCGCGGAAGCCCATAACCGGAAAAACGGACGGGACATCGCCGCAGGGGCGTGTCCCGTTTTTGCGTCTAGCGGACCAGCACGTCGTTCAGACCGATCAGACCGCCCCGGACGTTGACAAGGTGCGTGTAGCCGCGTTTTTTGAGCCAGCGGGCAGCCTGTTTGCTGCGCATCCCGCTGGCGCAGTAGAGGATGATCGGTTTGTCTTTTGGCAGGCGATGGTGTTGAACGGCCAGTTGCGAGAGCGGAAGGTTGATGGCGCCGGGAAGATGCCCCGCCCGGTATTCGTGGGGCTCCCGGACGTCGACGAGGAGAAACGCGCGCGGACCCTTTAGGCGCGCGCGCAGTTCGGCGGGACCGATGGTGGCCACACCGCGCACGGGCGCCAGGCGGGTGTAAAGGAGCCAGATGAGCGCGACGACAAGGGCTAGCGGCAAAAGGGTTTCGAGCATGGGCGTTGTCCCCTTCCTTCTTCCGGCTTACAGATACGATTCCACCCACGATTTCAGCAGCTCTTTCGGCTTGTAGCCGACGAGGGTGCCCAGCTCGATGCCGCCGCGGAACAGCTTCAGCGTCGGCACGCTCATGACGCCGAACCGGCTGGCGGTATACGGGTTTTCGTCGATGTTCAACTTGGCGATGGTGACGCGGTCGCCCAGCTCCTGCGCCAGCTCATCCAGCACGGGTGCCAGCATACGGCACGGCCCGCACCACGGCGCCCAGAAGTCCACCAGAACGGGCCCCGCTTGCCGAATTGTTTGGTCGAAGGTCCGATCGGTCACGGTGATCACGGACATGAAGAACCCCCCCTTTTTCGTATTATACCCCTAGGGGTATATTAGCGCAGCGGGAGCCAAAACGCAAGTATACGTTGCGCGGGATTCACAAAAACTAACGGCGGCTTCCAGGGGACCGATTGCGGAGCCCTCTGATCCGCTGTAGAATACATATACGGGTACCCGTAAATTATCCGCATGCGAATCCATCTGAAGGAGAAGAGGTGACGTTCATGTCGTGGGCGGAAGCGTTGACGCTGTTCGCCATCGGGTTCGTCGGTTCCTTTATCAGCGGGATGGTGGGAATCGGCGGTTCGATCATCAAATACCCCATGTTGCTGTATATTCCCCCGCTTCTCGGGGTTGCTTCCTACTCGGCGCAGGAGGTGGCCGCCGTCAGCGCCGTCCAGGTGTTCTTTGCCACGTTGGCCGGCGTATGGGCGTATCGCAAAGACCGGTACATTCACCCCAAGTTGGTTGCCTACATGGGGACGGCGATCATTTTCGGCAGCTTTCTCGGCGGCTTTGGTTCCAAGTTTTTGGACAACGCGACGATCAACTTCGTCTACGCCGTTCTGGCGGCGATTGCGGCGGTGATGATGTTCATTCCGCGTCCGGAACGCGAAGCACGTTACGAAGAGGTGACGTTTTCCAAGCCCATTGCCACCCTGTCCGCCTTTGTCGTAGGACTGCTGTCGGGCATCGTGGGGGCGGCCGGCGCGTTCATCCTGATCCCGATCATGCTGGTGGTCCTCAACATTCCCACCCGCGTGGCGATCGCCTCGTCGATGGCCATCACGTTCATCTCCTCCATTGGCGCGACGGTGGGAAAGGTGCTGACGGGCCATCTGCTCTTCTGGCCCGCGGTGATCATGGTGATCGCCAGCACGCTGGCTTCGCCCCTTGGCGTGCGCGTGGCCAAGCGCGTAAAGGCGAAGATTCTCAAAGGCATTTTGGCCGCGCTGATCTTGGCCACCGCCCTCAAAATCTGGGTGGACATTCTCTTCTAAATCTAAATCTAATGTCGAGGGGGAGAGAGGATGGCCAACCGCGCGTTTTGGGAAAGCCGGTTTGCACAGGAAGCCTACGTTTATGGAACGGAGCCCAACGCTTTTGTGCGGCAGGTGGCACCGCACCTGCCGAAGGGGCGTACGCTGGCTGTGGCGGATGGAGAAGGGCGAAACGCCGTTTACTTGGCCCAGTTGGGGCATGAGGTGACCATGTGGGATTACGCACAGGCGGGCCTCGAGAAGTGCCGACGGCTTGCGGAGGCGCGCGGGGTGCGGGTGGTGACGGAGTGGGTCGACGTGACGAAGGCCACCTGGCCGGAGGCACGTTTTGATGTGGTGGTTTGCACCTATTTGCACCTCCCCGCGCCGCAGCGCCAAGCGGTGCTCAGCCACATGGCCTCCGCGGTCAAGCCGGGAGGCCACGTGGTGATGGAGGTCTTTTCGCTGCACCAGCTGCGCTACGGCACCGGAGGGCCGGCCGATCCGGCGCTTTTGTACCACCCGGCCGAGTTTTGGTTTGCCTTTTCGACATGGCGGGTGAAGCATTGGTTTTGGGGCGAGGTGGAGCGGAAGGAAGGGCTGTACCACAACGGCACGAGCCATGTCCTTCAGTGCTGGCTACAGCGCCCGGAACAGTGACCAAAACAGCGTCTCGCCCTGAGGGAAGAACAGGTTCATCTGCCAGCCTCCTACGCCCGCCCATTTGTACCGTTTCACCAGGGCAAACTTGGCGGCCAGGCTGCGGGCGTCTTCAAACCACACCTCGTGCCGCTCGCCGTTTGCCGTGTAGCGGTAATACGGCGTGCGCGAACGGGGGTCGAACCGAATCGTCGCCCCGCGGGCGATGGCCTGTTCCAGAGCTTTCTGTTGGGACAGCGCCCGTCCGTTGCCGGCGGTCACGTTCCAGTCGTATCCGTACATGGGAATCCCCAAATACAGCTTTTTGGGCGAAATGACCGTTGACGCGTACGCCATGGTGGCCTTGACCTGTGGGTACGGTGCAACGGGCCCAGGACCGGTAAAGGGCGGGATGTGCCAATCGTAGGCCATGACAAACACGCGGTCGGCGTACTTCCCAATCGCGGCGTAATCGTAGCCGCCGGCGTGGGCGGGTGTATGAGGGCCTTGCTTGGGGGGCACCGAGACGGCAATCTCCATCCCCGAAGGACGCAATTTCGCGTGGAGTTCGCGCAGGAACTGCGTGTACAGCGCGCGGTCTTGTGGCTTGAGTCCCTCAATGTCCAGCATGACGCCGGGGAAGCGGTTGGCCTTGAGCAGGTGCCAAATGCTGTCGACGAGGGTGCGTCGCTTGGCCGGATGGGCGAGAATGCGCCGCATGTGCGCGGCGTCAAAGCCGCTTGGCGTCAAATTGGTGAGGACGGGGTAGGGCAGCTGTCCCTGTGTGCGCAGGACAGTGGTAGCCGGCCCAAAGGCGCGCACGGCCAGCGAGCCATTGGGGTTGATGCGCACGTCAAACAGCCCGACGCGGCGAACCGTCGAGCGGTAGCGGGCCAGCAGGGCGCGGTCTTTTGCCGCGTTTCCCGAGGGGACAAAAAACAACCCGGCGTCAATCGGCCTTCTACCATCTTGCGGGATGCGCAGGCGCGTCCCAGGGACAAGGGGCTGGTCGGCGCGCAACCCGTTGACCTGACGCAGCGCCTTCACGCTTGTGCCGTGGCGCACGGCCAGTTCCCAGAGCGTGTCGCCGGGGCGTACGGAAAGGGACGGCCGCGGCACAATCAGCGCTTGCCCGGGTACCACCTCGGGGCGGGTGAGGCCGTTGAGCTGGGCCAGGCGTTGCCAGGTGGTGCCATGGCGTTTGGCGACGCGTGACAGGGTGTCACCGGGTTGTACCACGTCAATGGCCCAACCGCTTGTCCGGGCGGAGGCTTGAGGGGAAGCGAGAGCAATGAACAGGGGCAAAACCAAAAGAATGCGCAACAGGCGGCGAAGCATGGACGTTGAGTCCTCCTTTCCCATCGTCGTCGATCTTCCGCAAGCCTGTGTTTCTAGTGTGGAAAGGAGGTTCCCATCGCTTTCCCGGAATGTTTCGGCAGGCTCCGGCACAGGCTACAGCGCAGAGACGTTGCGCTCTCCTTGACAAATGGCCTCGTGTTTTTCTATACTGAAGGCAGAGGTTGATACCTATAGGGGTATATGTACATGATCTGTGAGCGAGGACGGTGAACATCATGGCCGCGGCAGTGCGCGAGATTACGCCGCAAGAGGCGAAAAACGTGCTGGCGCGCGAGCAAGACCGCTTCGGCGTGCTCGATGTGCGCAAAGCGGAGGAGTGGGCCAAAGGCCATATTCCCGGCGCGCGGCACATCCCGTTGGAAGAGTTGCCGCTCCGCGTGGCCGAGCTCGATCCGCAGCGCGAGTGGATCGTGGTCTGCCGCAGCGGCAACCGCAGCGCCAAAGCGTGCGCGTTTTTGGCCGAGCGCGGCTTCCGCGTCCGCAACCTGCAGGGCGGCATGCTGGCGTGGAACGAAACGGAAGGGGAGGGAGGAGCCAAGTAATGAACATTCGGGTGGACAAAACCATTCATTGCGAAGGGCTTTCCTGCCCGATGCCGGTGGTCCGGACCAAAAAAGCCATTGAGGAACTGGCTCCGGGCCAGGTGCTGGAGGTGGTGGCCACCGACCGCGGATCCCTCGCCGACCTCAAAGGCTGGGCCCAACGGGTCGGTCACCAGTACCTCG
This sequence comes from Calditerricola satsumensis, assembly GCF_014646935.1. Classification (GTDB taxonomy): domain Bacteria; phylum Bacillota; class Bacilli; order Calditerricolales; family Calditerricolaceae; genus Calditerricola; species Calditerricola satsumensis. Next base: position 74,520 of record NZ_BMOF01000004.1, read on the forward strand.
GCGTCAAGGAAGAAGGAGGAAAATTTCACCATTACATCCGCCGGGCCTCGGCAGAGGAAGAAAAGCCGGAAACGCTCTTTCCGCACACCGCATCCAACGAGGAGCTGGCGCAAAAACTGGCGGCGGGCGAGGCCGTGAAGGTCCTCGATGTGCGCGAGCCGGCGGAGTACGCCTTTGGCCACATTCCCGGCGCGATCAACATTCCGCTCGGCGAGCTGGAGGAGAGGCTGGCCGAGCTGGATCCCAACGAGACCTACTTCGTCATCTGCCGCACCGGGAACCGCAGCGACTTGGCCTGCCAGCTCCTTGCCGAAAAGGGGTTTGCCCGGGTGAAAAACGTGCTTCCGGGCATGTCCAAGTGGGAAGGCCCCGTGGAAACCCGCGTGTAAGGCAAGACCGACACCGATTCTCCATCATCACATCATCTTATCGTTTGAGGGAGGAGGATTCCCATGGCGGACAAGAAAAAGCGTGTGGCCATCATTGCGTCGACGGGCGGGCTCGAGACGGCCTACAAAGTGCTGAACATCGCCACGGCGGCGGCAGCCCTTGACGCGGAGGTGGCCGTGTTCTTCACCTTCGACGGGCTCTCCATCATCCACAAGGACGCCGCGTCGATGCTGCAACTGGGGCCTGGCAAGGAGCACTTGAAGGAAAACTTCGCCAAAGCCGGCGTGCCGACCATCCCCGAACTCCTCAACATGGCCAAGGAGTCCGGCGTCAAGCTGATCGCCTGCCAGATGACGATGGACGTCATGGGGCTCGACCGTTCCCACTTCATCGACGGCGTCGACGTGGGCGGCGCGGCGACGTTCCTCGACTTCGCCTTTGACGCCGACGTGACGCTGAGCTTCTGAGCTTCCGCATGCAGGAGGGGATCGCCATGGGCAACGTGCCGGTCATTACGCCCAAGGAACTGCATGAGAAGATCGCTTCTGGCCAGCCCGTCTTCATCCTCGACGTGCGCAACGAGGACGAATACGCGAACTGGAAAATCGAAGGGAAACACGTCACCTCGATCAACGTCCCGTACTTTGCCTTCGTGGAAGAAGATGCATCCGTGTGGGAGGCCATTCCCAAAGACGTCAAGGACATCGTCGTCGTCTGCGCCAAGGGTGGCGCGTCGGAGTTTGTGGCCGAGCAGCTGCGCGAGAAGGGGTACAACGCCGTCTCGCTCAAAGGCGGCATGCTGGCGTGGAGCCAGTTCTATCACCCCGAATTGGTGGCGTTCGATGAGAACCTGAAACTGTACCAGGTCAACCGTTTGGCCAAAGGGTGCCTCTCGTACGTGCTTATTTCGGAAGGGGAAGCGCTGGTCGTCGACCCGAACCGCCACGTTGACGTCTATCTCGAGCTCGCCCAGAAGGAAGGGGCGACGATCCGGCACATCGTCGACACGCACCTGCACGCCGACCACATTTCCGGCGGGCCGGAACTGGCCAAGCGGACGGGGGCAACCTACTACTTGCCGTCGAGCGACGTGCAGGACGGCACCGTCTCCTTCGAGCCGTTGGAGCGCCATGAGCAGATCCACATGGGCAAGGTGGTCGTGGAAGTGCTGGCCATCCCCACGCCGGGGCACACGCCAGGATCGACGTCGCTCCTGGTGAACAAGAAATTCCTCCTGTCTGGCGACACCATCTTCGTCGGCGGCCTCGGGCGGCCCGATTTGGGCGGCAAGGCCAAGGAATGGGCGCAGATGCTCTACGACACGGTGTTCAAAACGATCGCCAACCTGCCGGATGACGTTTACGTGCTTCCGGCCCACTATGCCGACGTGCAAGAGATCAACGACCGTGGCATCGTGGGGGCGACCCTCGGCGAGATTCGCCGCAGCAACGAAATCATGCGCACGCAAGACCGGGAACGCTTCACGGAAACGGTGGCCGCTTCGGCCCAAGCCGAGAAGCCGCCGAACTTTGAGACGATCGTGGCCATCAACCGCGGCCTGCAGTCGGTGACGCCGGAAGAGGCCACGGAGCTCGAAATCGGGCCCAATCGCTGTGCGGCCCACCACAGCACGCTGTAACGATAGGGAAAGGGAGGGAGCGTTATGGCCGATTTGGTTGTCGACGCGCGCGGGCTGTCGTGCCCCATGCCGATTGTCAAAGCGAAGAAGGGCATCGAATCCCTGCAGCCCGGACAAGTGATGGAGCTCATCGCCACCGACAAGGGCTCGGTAAATGACGTGCAAGCCTGGGCAAAGCAGGCCGGACATGAGGTCCTGTCGGTGGAGGAGCGGAACGGCGAATACCATTTTCGCATCAAAAAGGGGTAAGCGGGGGAATCGAAAGGCGTTCCTGTTGCGGGAGGGCGGGGGCAACGCGTTCGCCCTCCCTCTTTCTGCCGTTTGGAATACGGATACCCGCATCGGTGCAAAAGGCCATTGGCGATGTCCATTCCCTTTGCCTAAAAGGAGGTTTGCCGGAGATGGAAGGCTTTGCGATTCGCTTCACCACCGAACGTTCCCTTGAAGACGTGCGCGAGCGGCTGCGGGAGGCGCTCGCGAAGCGCGGATTCGGTGTGTTGTGGGAACTGGATGTGGCGGAGACGTTGGCGAAAAAGGGACAGCCCGTTGCGGGGCCATTTGTCGTGTGGGAGGTGTGCAAGCCGGCGGTGGCGGCAGAGGCGCTGGCGGAAAACGCCGATGCCGTCTTCCTCTTGCCCTGCAAACTGGGGGCGTACGCCCGTGACGGCCGCACGGTGGTCGGGATGATTCGGCCGACCCACCTGGCGTCGCCGTTTGGCGAACGGCTGGCCGCCATCGGGCGCGACGTCGAGGAGGAACTCGTGGCGGCGCTCCGCGAGGCGACGCAAGACGCGTAACGGGCGGCCGTTATGGTCGCATGCACCGTATAAAAAATTTGGAAGAAATCTGGAAAACGGGAGGGGAAAACCGTGGCCGACAAAACGACGATCATCGTGTTCAGCGGCGATCTCGACAAAGCGATGGCCGCCTTCATCATTGCCAACGGGGCGGCGGCCATGGGCAGCGAGGTGACGATGTTCTTTACCTTCTGGGGATTGAACATCCTGCGCAAAGCGCACGCCGCTCCCGGAAAGAAGCCCTGGATGGAGCGGCTGTTTGGCGCCATGATGCCGAAGGGGCCGGAACGCCTGGGCCTGTCCAAAATGAACATGGGCGGCCTGGGGGCCCGGATGATGAAATGGGCGATGCGGCGCAAAAACGTCTCCCCCTTGCCCCAGCTCATGGAGATGGCGCGGGAGCAAGGGGTGAAATTGGTCGCCTGCACCATGTCGATGGACGTGCTCGGCATTCGCCCTGAGGAGCTGATCGACGGCGTCGACTTCGGAGGCGTGGCGACGTACCTGGGCGAAGCGTACGAGGCGAAGCTGAATCTGTTCATTTGACGGGAGGGGCAGGGGCTCCTTGAAGGGGCGACCCGCGTTGGGATAGGATAAGGGCAGCCGGATGGCAAAAGGGGGTGATCCACCGTGCCCACGATCCTGTACGACGACAAGTTGAAGATGCGGCTCAAACGCGTGGAAGGGCAGATCCGCGGCGTCCTGCGCATGATGGAAGAAGAGGCCACCTGCAAGGAGGTCGTCACGCAGCTCACCGCTGCCCGCACGGCCATCGACAAGGCCATCGCCTACCTCGTGGCGACGAACATGGAGCAGTGCATCCTCGAGGAGCTCTCGAAGGGCGGCGATTCGCGCAAGGTGGTGCAGGAGGCCATCGAATTGCTCATCAAAAGCCGCTAAAACGAAAACAGCAAGTCGCACCGACTTGCTGTTTTTTTACGCTCCCCCATCTTCCGGAGAGACGGTTAGCCCTTGCGCGGGTTGTAATACATGACGCGCCCGTTAAACAGGTGCAGCTCGGCTTGCAAGGTCTTGGCCAAATATTTGCAAAACTCGTTGGCCTTGGCCTTGTCGCCATGGGTGCTGACGTCGGGCAGGTGCACGGCGATGTAGGCCCGCTGGCGCGTTTCTGTGACGGTTTCCGTTTCCCCGTCCGCCCCTTCCTTTGGCCGTTCGACGGTCACCGTATACGGTTCGGTGCCGACGCCGACGACGATGGCCCGGTAGCCTGGGTTTTTCCCCCGCAGCAAAAACCAGTTCCCTTCCGCTTCCGGGCGCGCTTCGATGGTGTACGGAAAGGCGTGCTCCTGATAGTTCCACCCGAGCTGCTGCCCCGTCTTGGTCGTCTGCTCGATGTACCGCTCGAGCAGCGCCTTCACCTCCTCGAGGGTAATCGTCTGCTGGGTCGAGCCTTCCACCAGTTTGATGGTCGCCGTTTCGCCCAACGGTGTTCACTCCTACTCCCGTAGTGGGGGATGTGTTCGCCCTCATCTTACCATTTCGTCGCCTCCTTTACAATGGACCGGGGGCGAATCGGGGAAGCAGGCGAAACCCGTGCGACCGGATGGGTTGGGGATAGACGGCAAAGGTGACGGACCGGCTCCGGCCGTTGGGCAAGATGGCGTCGACGGTGATGACCGCCGGCTGTCCCTGTGAGGACGGACCGACGCGGAACGTTAGGGGATGGGATACGGATTGCTGCGGACCGACGCGCAGGGCTTCGGGGAGGGAAACGTCCCACGTGGGAGGAATTCCCCGGTAGGAGAAGCGAACCGTTCGCGGCTGGTTGCGCAGGTTGGTGACGGTCAGGGTGTAGATGGACGTGAGGTGTCCGTTTGAGGGAATGCCGGTCGCGGCGGGCGTCACGAAAAGTTCCAGCCCCGTAGACGTAAACACGGCGAACGTTAAGGCGGCAGCAACGGAAAGCGTAAGCAGGCCAAGGAGGAGATTGGTTTTGCGCAGAAACGGCCGCTGTCCGGGTTCGGCCTGGGGAGCGGCAAACACCATTTGCAAGAATCCGTAAGGGCAGGCATAGCGACAAAAGCGGTGACGAAGGAAAGCGATCATGACGAAAAAGAACAGGGTGAAGCCCAGTTCGATGCGGAGCAGCAGGTTGTCCAGCGTACCTTCCTGAAGGTTGGCCCACAAGCGACGCGGATCGACGAAGTAGGCCAAAAATAAAAAGGCGATGACGGGCGCGAAGAAGGCCGCCACCAACAGGTTGACCGTCTGGCGAACGGCCGGATGGCCGGCCAAAAAGCGCCACCGCGTAAGACGCAGCAGGTAGGCCGAAAAGGTGTTGTGGGGGCAGATCCAGAGGCAAAACCCGCGGCGAAACCATTGGGAGAGGGTCACAAAGACGAGCACGAGGAACACGACCGCCAGGAGCAACACAGAGGATTCGGAAAAGGAAACGGCCTGCCGGAACACGTAAACGGTGCCGGTGGTGACGTCAATCCGGAACACGTCCAGAAGGGGAACCAAACCGAACAGCACGAGGAATGCCGCCTGGGACAACCGTTTTGCGAAGGTTCCCACCCGCGTTTGCCCCTTTCCCTTGTATGGTGACCATGGCTATGGTAAAATATTATCTACTTCTTCTGTTCCTTCTAGTTGTCACTCGTCCGTCCATTTTTTATACCGCGTGTGGGAAACGGTTGCAACGATCGCGGAACAACAGGTACACTACCTTATTTACGCAAAATTAGAAATTGTTGAAGGAGGCGTTGCCGATGGAGAACTTTGAGCGCCTGTACGACGAAGTGGAAAACGCGCATGTTCGGTTTATCGGGTTTACCACGGAGCACACCCGCTATGATTTCGGCATTCTGTTTACGCGCAAGTTTTTCGGCAAACCGCTGGTCATTTGCATGCAAACGGGGCGCGCCACCACGCTCTGTGCCGACGAGGCGGCCAACGTTGATTACATCCAGCAGCATTTCGCCATCCAACACCGCGAGGACGCCGAATTTTTGTCCCATTTCTTCCAGCAAATCCTTCCTTCCGTCCCCATGGAATCGGAATACTGATCGCGATGCCCTCGCCCATGGGCTCGGCTCATGGGCGTTTTTTTCTTGACAACATTAGCATGGCACGATTACGATAAAAGTGTAACACAATCTGTCGGCGATGCGGTTTGGTGTGCAGGATATGGGCGAGGAGGGCCGATGGATGGGAACGATTGTGTGCCAATGTTGTGACCGCATTATCGCGCATTTTGACGCCGAAAAGGTCAATGTTCTCTTCGGCGTTTGCTCCCGCTGCGCGGAGGGGCAGCAGGACGAGACGCCGAATGCCTAACGTGTGCGAGCCTGCCATACTGTTTCCATACACTCCATAGGGTTCCCTCTTCCTGCGCGAAGGGGGAACTTTTTTGTTGTTGGATTTGGCCAGCAAAAAAGACCCGGGCGGTTCCGGGTCCGTTGCCTTCCGAAAACTTGATAAAGAAAGGATGGCCGGAGGCTACCGAATGGCGCGGTGCGTTTTGATCACCTTGACCGTCTGGATGGTGGGATCTTCGGGTCCCTGCACGGGAAGGCCCACGGCCAGGTTCTCGCGGATGTAGGCCAGGTTTTCCTCGGTGAGGATCTCGCCGGGCATGACGATGGGGATGCCCGGGGGATACACCATGATGGACTCGGCCATGATGCGGCCCACCGCTTCGTCGATGGGCACCGTTTCCGTTTCGGCGTAAAAGGCGTCGCGCGGCGAGAGAGCAAGCTCCGGGATCTTCGGCAGCACGACGCGAAGCTCGCGCGCGGCCCGTTTCGCGTAAAAGGTTCGCGACAGGTCGCGGATCGCCGCCACGAGGGCTTCCACCGTCTCTTCGCTGTCGCCCGCGGTGATGAAGCAGAGCACGTTGTACAGGTCGCTCAGCTCCACTTCAATGTTGTGCATCTCGCGCAGCCACTTTTCCGCCTCGTAGCCCGTGATGCCCAGCTCGCGCACGTGGATGGTCAGCTTGGTGGGATCGTAGTCGTAGATCGCTTCTTCGCCGACGCGCTCGTCGCCAAAGCAGTAGATGCCGGGGATTTGGTTGAGGGCCTCGCGGGCCCACCGTGCCAGGTGCAGCGCCTTCTCGTTCATCTCCCGGCCATGCAGGGCGAGCTGCTTGCGGGCTGCGTCGAGGGAAGCGAGAAGGAGGTAGGATGTCGACGTGGTCGTGAGCATGCTCAGAATCGCCTGCACGCGCTGCGGGTTGACCCGCCCTTCCCGCACGTTCAGGATCGAGCTTTGCGTCAGCGACCCGCCCAGCTTGTGCAGGCTGGTGGCCGACATGTCGGCGCCGGCCTCCATGGCCGACATGGGCAGCTCCTCGTGAAAATGGATATGGGCCCCGTGGGCCTCGTCCACCAGCACGGGCACCCCGTAGCTGTGGGCGACCATGACAATCTCGCGCAGGTTGGCCGCCACGCCGAAGTAGGTGGGGTTGATCACGAGCACCGCCTTGGCGTCGGGGTGCTGTTCGAGGGCCCGCTGCACCGAGGCGGTGGTGATGCCGTGGGCAATGCCGAGCGTCTCATCCATCACGGGGTGGATGAACACCGGCGTGGCCCCGGCGAGGATCAGGGCGGTGATGACCGACTTGTGCACGTTCCGCGGGACGATGATCTTGTCCCCCGGCGCGACGACGGACATCACCATGGCCATGATAGCCCCGCTCGTCCCTTGCACGGAGAAGAAGGTGTGGTCGGCCCCGAAGGCTTCGGCGGCCAGCTCCTGGGCTTCCTTAATGATTCCCTGCGGGTTGTGCAGGTCGTCGAGGGGGGCGATGTTGATGAGGTCAATCGACAGGGCGTTTTTCCCGAGAAAATCGCGGAATTCGGGGTTCATCCCCGCACCGCGCTTGTGTCCGGGAATGTGAAATTGCAGGGGATTGCGCTTGGCGTGTTCCAACAGGCCGGTAAACAGCGGCGTACGCGCCTGTCGATTCATGCTCTCTCCTCGCTTTATTACAAAAATCAAGGTTGAGTATAACAGATTCCCCCCCGTTTGCAAGAGGAAATCGCGGCCGCGGTGTGGTAAAATAACGGTCGAGAAGTCCAGCAATTGCGAAGGATCTGAAGGAGGAGCGGCACGTGAAGACGCGCGTGACGGAACTGTTGGGGATTCGCTACCCGATTGTGCAGGGCGGGCTGGCCTACTTGGCGTACGCCGAGCTCGCGGCGGCCGTTTCCAACGCCGGCGGGCTGGGGCAGATCACGGCGATGACCGTCGGCGGGCCTGAAGCGTTGCGCGAGGAGATTCGCAAGGTGCGCCAGCTGACCGACAAGCCCTTCGGCGTCAACTTCGCCATCGGCCAACACGGGCGGCCGTATGAAGACCTGCTCGCGGTGGCCATCGAAGAGCGGGTGCCCGTCATCTCCGTCACCGGCGGCAACCTGACGCCCCTCGTGGAAAAGATCAAGCCGCACGGCATCAAGGTGCTCGTTCTTGTTTCGTCGGTGCGGCAGGCCAAAAAATGCGAGGAGATCGGCGTCGACGCGGTGATGGCCGTGGGGCAGGAGGGCGGCGGGCACATCGGGCGCGACGACGTGGGGACGATGGTGCTCATCCCCCGCGTGGTCGACGCGGTGTCCATTCCCGTTCTCGCCAGCGGCGGAATCGGCGACGGGCGAGGGCTGGTGGCGGCGCTGGCCTTCAAAACCGAGGTTAATATTTTGATATTCTGAAATGTCAATCGATGTGGTTTCCAACCGAAAACACGTGCGGTCTCCCGAACATTTTATCGGAGTACGAGGGGGTTACTTTATACCGAGACCGTACGTGTCTTTTAAGGAGGGGTTTACTATGAGAAAATACGTCAGAAATTTCGGTCAAATTGGTGTTAGCTCCTACCAAGTGCGTCATCACTTCGTCAAGGGAAAGTTGCCGATGGAAAAAGCAATGAGCCTCTTCCTGTCGCACAAGGATGCCGAAGGATTAAACGAAAGCACGATGCAGATGTACCGGGAGCACTTCCGTTACCTTCTGTATTACTTCAACCCGGAAATATCGGTTTCCGATCTGACCAGTGACGCGGTTCTGGGATACGTAAGATGGATGAAAGACGAAAAGAGGCTGTCCCCCGTAACCATCAATATCCGAATCCGCACCCTTCGGACCTTCCTGCGATGGCTGGAACGGGAGGGATATCTCAGCGAACCCCTTCACGAAAGGCTGACAAAGATTCGGGAACCCGATACGGAAATCGATGTACTGACCCCAAGGGAGATAAGGAAGCTTCTTTCCGTTATCGACACGAATCGTTACGTAGGTTTCCGGGATTATGTGATGATCTGCATCCTCCTGGATACGATGGTAAGAATCAGCGAACTGTTGAAGATGAAACGGTCAAACGTGCGAGGTGGATCGATCCGGTTAGATGCTCAGGACACGAAGGTAAAGCGTGGTCGAACCGTCCCCGTTTCCGATAAAACGGAAAAGCTTCTTCTGGAATACATCGCTGAAACCAATGATTTTGGCCGGAATGAGCTCTTTCTTAACTACGACGGCACCCCGGTCAAAGCCAATACCTGGAGAAAGCGGTTACAGGAATATGCACGGAACGCCGGATTGGAGCATAAGCGAATCCGGCCGCACCTATTCCGACACACCGGAGCGGTTCTCTACCTCCTGAATGGTGGTGATCCGTTTTCCCTCCGGTTAATCCTTGGCCACTCCGACATGTCGATGGTTAAACGATACATCAACATGACCGAAGTGGACGTTAAACGCCAACATTCCGCTTTCAGTCCTCTACGGGATATTCGGTTGTAACAAAAATGAACCGAATAAACTGAATTGTATGTGTGGAAACAAGAAAAGGAGGGTTTGCTTTTGATGTACATCAATCAAACCCTCCCGTATCAAATAGAAGATGCTCCACTTGAAGAATCCGAGTGCTTCGGGTATTATTACGATCCCATAGCAAGGGAGTGCAAGCATTGCGACTTTCAACAGAAATGCGCTTCTGTATTTAACACCAGAAAATCCCTTGGATTGATTGAAGATGATGAACTCCGTGAAGAAGTAAGAAAGCTGTTGGAAGAGTATAAAGCCCCCTTTAGTATCTTGCCTCTTAATTAGTCAATGGTTTTTACACTTTGACTCGTCAGGACGTTGTGGATGTGGCTCCATACACCCTTGGTGGGTTCGTCTTTAGACACAGATTTGCGGTAAATCCAGGCAAAAAAGCAAAACAGCGCATATCCAATTAATACACCCGAAAGGTTCAACAAAACATCGTTGATGTCAATGGTTCTGTAAGGAAATCTGTATAGCAAGGATATTACCAACTGTACAAGCTCAATCGTGAGCGTAAAAAATAATCCTCTTAGCAAAATTGACTTATAATTACTTTTAACGAGAAACGGCAATCCAAATCCAAATGGTATCCCAAGAACAATATTTCCAACACCCTGGATAGACAGCAAATAGTCAATAGACATTCCCCGGAGAGGAATGAGATTTATACTGGACATCAGATTTGCATCACGCCTAAGGAATTCAAGTACTTCTGGATCAAACCAAAGAGGCAGGATAGTGTATCCCACTACATAAGTCAGGTATATGTAGAAGATGGTAAAGCATATCAAATAACCGCTTGTTCGCCCTTTCCTTTTCTTTAAATAGATAAGAAGTGAAACAAGGATGATGACAGCAAGCGGGATGATACTTTCGATATCGATTCTCACAAAAACCCCTCCCTTATATGTGACACGGCCTGGCAGAGGTTAAACCTTTGCCAGGCCATATATAATGTGTTTTTTAACTAATGTGTTTTTTAACGGGTGGTTAATGTGCCTTGTGCCTTGATGTCCCAACCGTCATCGTTTGTTTTCCATGCTTCGATATAATAAACGCCCGTTGGTACGCTACCACACGCTTTGGAAAAAGATTTTTTCTCATTCAACGTAGTGGATGGTGTTACAGACACTGTGCAGATTGTGTCATCGATGATTTCGTCTTTTACAACTGCAATTGTTACGGAGTACGGACCAACCGCTCCTGCAGCTTTTCTATAAGCCCAGAGACTACCTGAATTCGTAAGGGAACCTGCACTGAGTCCATGAGTTACCCCGTTATCCTTTCCGTTAACATAACGATAGTCCATCGTGAAGGAATAACTTGAACTATTGGCAAGAGCAACGGGCATTGCCATGATCAAAAGTGCTACTACTGCTAATGTACTCCGGATAAAAAACTTCTTCATACAAAATCCCTCCAATAGACAAAATTTTTAATATGCTTTAATTATAAAGAACGAGTACAAAAATGTCAACCATTCCAAGGCTCGAGCTTTTTTCGCTGTGCCTGTATCTCGGCCTGATCTGCATCAGGCCATCTTCAG